>PERF01000036.1 GCA_002928495.1 Methylobacter sp.
TACGCGCTAGGCAAGCCCGGTGATCAGCGTATTGGCGGTCTGATTTATAAAAGAAAATGGCTTTGCGGAGTTCTTGGTTTGCGAAGGTTTGGTTACCGCTTTAAGAGCGCAAAGGCGAGAAAAAACACAGGTGTTGCATTATCTATGTTTTGCCAAGAAGGCAAATTGCCATAGTAGGCTGGTGTAAAACCCATTATTCCGCATCAAAAAAGGCCGCTTTAAGCGGCCTTTTTTGCTAACTAAACCACTAAAATTTATGATCCTTGGTTAAGGCTTTTGTGTTTTTTGGTTAGTTGTTTTAAATACGCCAAAAAGTCATCTTTTAATTCGTTATGCAATAAGCCGTGTTCTACGGTGGCAATTAAAAAGCCCAATTTGGAACCGCAGTCGTAACGGCGGCCTTCAAATTCGTAGGCCAGTACCTGCTCTTCTTTTAGCAAATTAGAGATAGCATCGGTTAATTGTATTTCCCCGCCGGCGCCGCGTCCGGTATTTTTAATTTGGTCGAAAATGCCCGGCGTCAGGATATATCGGCCGACAACACCCAGGTTGGATGGCGCCACTTCCGGTTTGGGTTTTTCCACTATGGATTCCACGGCACCGAAATTGCCGGTAAATTCAGCGGTTTTTACAATACCGTAACTGCCGGTATCGGCCGGGTTGATTCTTTCCACGCCCAGAATTGAACTGTGGGTTTGTTCATAAAGTTTAACCATTTGCGCCATACAGCCGCGCCCGGCATCTTCGATCAAGTCATCCGCCAGAAGCACGGCAAACGGCTCATTGCCAACTACCGGGCGCGAGCAGTAAACCGCGTGGCCCAGGCCCAGCGCTTCGGGTTGGCGGATAAACACGCAGGACACATGCGCCGGCAGAATATCGCGTATCAATTTTAACGTTTCAACTTTACCTTTGGCTTCCAGTTCTTTTTCCAACTCGTAAGCTTTATCGAAATGATCCGGAATTGCCCGTTTACTGCGGCCGGTGATAAAAATCATGGTGTCGATACCTGCCGCCACGGCTTCTTCCACCGCGTATTGGATCAAGGGTTTGTCGACTATCGGTAACATTTCTTTGGGGCTGGCTTTTGTCGCAGGCAAAAACCGTGTTCCTAAACCGGCAACAGGAAATACGGCTTTAGTAATTTTTTTAAGCATTGTTTTTCTTCCTTAAACTGATACGTAATGAAAAAGGAGCTTTGCTCGCAAAAGCCTGTTTCCAGATTATTTTGCGCGTAATCAATTTAATTTTAACACTTCTGTGTTACCGTCAAATTAATTTTCATTTTGGTGCAAACTCAGTGCTCAAAATAATAACTGGCGCCGATTAACGGTGCGCTGGGGTTAAGCGCCAGTTTTACCGGCAGCCTGCCCAGTAAGTGGTCAAACCGGCCCTTGGCGGTAAACGCCTGCATAAACAGGCCGGACTCCATTACCGGCCGTATTTTCGGTGCGATGCCGCCGCCGATAAAAACGCCGCCTAGAGCTAACGATTTTAAAGCCAGATTGCCGGCCTCGGCACCGTAAAGCTCTACAAACAAACGCACGGTTTTAACGCAGGCCTCATTCTCACCGGCCACGCCCAAACTGGAAATGACGGCATTACGGTCTACTTCCTGGTCAGGCTGAGCCGGAACCGCCGGGCTGGGCGCCGCGATTCCGGTATCGCAGATAAAATCGTAAAGATTGCTGAAGCCTATGCCCGATAACACCCGCTCATAACTGACATGGTCTGGGAACTTGTTTCTTAGATAAAGCAGCAGCTTGTCCTGCTCGGCATTTTGCGGGGCCAGATCGCAATGCCCGCCTTCGGTTGCCAACGTGTGATAACGGCTGCCGTCCCAAAACAAAATTGCCTCGCCCAGGCCGGTACCGGCGGCAATGACCGCGATAGTGCCGGCTTGCGGGGCTGCATACGGGTTAAGTTCGATAAACTCTTGTGAGGGCAAATGCAGCATGCCCAGGGCCATCGCTTCAAGATCATTCATCAGCCACACTTTATCGGTGCCTAGCTTGGCCTTAAGTAATTCTCCATCCAGCAGCCAGGGCAAATTGGTCGTCTGGCAGCGCTGGTTGACTACGGCGCCGGCCACACCGAAACAAGCGCTACGTAATTTGCAATCCTGCGGTAGAAAGGCCGCTAAGATGTCATCGAACTCAATAAAATTGCGGCTGGGGAAGGTTTGTTCCCGGACTGTTTTTAGTTCGCCGAGAAAAGGTTTTTCGTAAAGCGCCAAAACCGTTTTAGTTGCGCCTATATCTCCCGCTAAGATCATAAATCATCTCCTAATTCCAACGTCTCTTGATGGTCCAGCAAGGAAACCATGGCATCGAGAATACCATTTGCAATTGCGCTGGGCGGTAATCCATAAAAAGCCTGCCAAGCCAACGGCAAGTAGGCGCGATACGTCGCTTCGTGCTCGGGGTGTATCTGCAGCCAGCAGATTTTTACCGCATGCCCGATAAGAATATCGGTGACGATGGTATCTTCAATTTGAAGCCCCGGATTATCCCGGAAGATTATCGCCAGTGCGCTTAACGCTTCAACGGTTAGCTGCCGGTACACCGGTGCCTGAATTTTATTGAGCAAATGGTTAACTTGAATTTTAAAGCTCTGCTCGCCGGGCGTCATTTGGGCAAGAATGATTTCGCTATCCAGTCGCCGCTTGCTGTTAAGTTTTTCGCCTATCATTAAGCCTTTACAATGATGCAGGGATTGCCACATACCGCCAAAAAACGCCTCGCTCTCTCTGCCCACGCTGCCTTTACGTTCGCGCCATTCGAACCAATCTTCATCCTCGGCGCGATCCTGACAATCCAGGCTGGCCGGAAACCGCGCGCTGTTCAAAGCCCGGCATTCGCCATCATAATGCAGGCTTTCCAACTGTCCAAGCTGGTTTTCCGATTGCCGGTAATCTTCTAGTGTCTCTTGTACCAATTGGGACAAGGTAAAAGGCGGCAGCGCTAGAATTTCATTAAAGGTCTGATCCAGGCTGTTATGTTTACGGCTATGCCTGGCAATTATCAACTGAAGTATATGCCCGACTCTTATGGTGTGCATATCGGCAAACAGTTCCGGCTTTAGTTTGATCAGCATGCCCAGGTAAATAATCAATTCCTGTATCAGAATGTGTTCGCTGGCATCAAGATTATTAAATGTCTTGATGGCTGTCAAAATCTCCAAGGAGTCGGCGGGGCGCTTTAAGGTGGCTTTGTTGCTATAAGCCCGTCCTACCGTTAAGCCATGCTGGCGCACCAACATATCGGTGGCGGACTGTTCCAGGTTGATATCGTACTTGCCTAAAACTCCCGCGCAACGCCTTACCAAATCCCAGGCATGCAGATTGGCCGCCTGACGGTATATTTCCTCAAACAAGGCTTTAACAGGACAAGGTTGGCCGTTGGCATCGATCAAAGCAGTCAGGTAGTCAAGACCATGCCTGTTGTTTAGCACCATTAATATTTCCAGATGCGCATATAAATTGACGTTGCTGTGTAATTGCGCATTCAACCAATCGTCCGATTGCTCCTCCCATTGAGCCAATAGATGACTTTCAACCGGTTTGGGCTGGTTATCGCTGTGCAATACTTTAGCGTAGATATTATCGGCTTCATCCAAAGTACTATCCGAGAAGGTGAAGTCGTGCAGATAATCAATTTTTTCGCGGCAGCTATGCGCAATCAAATTTTGCAACAAACCCATTTCAACGGAGTAACCCGGCAATTTGGCATTTTTCAGATTGTGAAAAAAATCCACCAAGGCATTGCCGTCTTGGGCGGCCAGCATGTTGGGCTTGATCAAAATCACCATCAGCGGATGGGTGGTTTCGTACCAATGTCGGGCGATGTAATTGAGTTCCAGTTCCAGTCGTTTGACTACCAGGCGGTTATCCATCGCCAGATAAAAGCCTTTTTGGTTCATGAACTGCGGTAAAAAAATCAGCGGCTCGCCCGCTAAAAGATAAAGCCTTGACGTTGCCAACGTCCGGATCTGGCGCAAAGGCCGCCCGCTCAGTTGCATACGGTCGTTGCGGCCGATTTGCAAATACGCCGACGCCAATTCATTGGCATCCATGACTCTGACCGGAGCAATCTCGGCCAAGGTTTGGGTGGTAATGCCTTGTTGTGCCAGCGCTGACTTAACCTGCTCGTTCTCGGCCAATAACGCAATCCGGATAGTCAACGCCTTGAGTTTTTGTTTGCCCAGGCGGCGGCCTAAAGGATCGATTTGATCCCAGGATAAAAAACCGTCCTGTAGCAAACAACCCAAAATAAATAAACTTTGCGCCCACACCAGCGGTATATTTTCGTTGGGCAATCTTTCCTGGCTGTGCGGATTAGCTTTTTCGGCTTCAATGCGGTCTTTTGGCACCCAATACAATTCCGGCAGCAAACGCTGGCCGTTGTGCTCCACCGTTAGTGTTTCCAGCTTTGACCGATAATGCGCGGCCTCTTCGTGGTTGCCGGCCGATAAGTGATTAAGCAGCAAGTAGGTAAAAAACAGCGGCCATTCGCATTCGATACCGGTAAATTGTTTGAGTTCGTGAGGTTCGTAATGCAAGCGTTGATGATCTTCGATCACGGTCTGATGGCCGTCCCGTAGAAAGCGTTTGCAACCGTAGCGCCCGGACAGTTTCTCAACCACTTGTTTATCGGTTTTCTCCCGTAAAACCGGATCGTCCACGGCAAAAGCCGGAAAACCGGTTACGCTGAGCACGGCGGAATCGACTTCTTTAGATAGCGATTCACGCGGCAGTAATGACTCCAAAGCAATGCGCATTCTGGCAATATCATCGGTAATGATATGAACTACCGAAGTCTGACCGCCGTCTTTGCCGAACAAATTAAATCCGGACATGGCTTCCATCGCCGCTTTGGCCATACCAATGGAACTGGCATTCAACTCGGCTTCGCCATGATTGAGTTTATTGCCCCGCTCCCAAATCCCATAGTCCGGGGTACGGTAGGCGCGACAGATGTAATGCACCAGATTTTGCACAAAATTGACTTCGTCAATGGTAAACACAATGCGCAATCCCGATGCCGTCATTTGTGCCAACATTAACAAGAACAAAGAGGTGGCATCCAGCTGCAAGTGGCCCCATTCGTGGTCGGCCACCACGACATCGCCGGTTTTGGTGTCATATTTGGCATGCAAGGCGTCCATGGGGTCCTGGCTATGCTTGAATTTCTCCACTTTTGGCACCTGCCGCATCATTGCCGTCAATAAGCCGCGCATCAATTTAACGGTGCTTTGCTCAAGATGATAAGCTTTCCCGGTTTTATCTTCTTGCCGGCGGTAGGCCAGGCCCAGCCCCCAAACAGCAAGAATGCTGTAAACATTATCCCTGACCCAAGCATCCGTGTAATTTCCATGCGCGGTTATCGCCGTACTAGCGGGCAACAAGCCACTAATGCAATCCTGCCGTTTTAATATGATGTCCTGAACTTGCTTATAATAACTATCCAAAGGATGTTGGGATAAATTTGAAGTCATTAGTGTGTCTGTTTAAGGCCGAAAAAATTGATCCGTTAACGTTTTTATAAATTTGAGTCACTATTCAAAAGGGAGTCAGAAATAGTCTGAATAGGAGCCTCCACTTTGAAATAAGAGGTATCGAGGAGGATTTATTTAACACCACCCCTAACCCCTGGTTTTCAAAGCGGGAAACCGCTATCTCTGTGCGACCGCTGAACTGATACAAAGCTAAATAACATTCGAGTAATCCTGCTCCAGCTGATGAAAATTCATGCCGGTCATAAACCGGCTAAAACTCATCCAGGCCGATAACCCCATCAAATCCCTAAACTGCGGCGGCAAAAACCGTGGTGGAATCACCGTACCTTCTTCCACCAGATCGGATAAAACCTTCATGTCTTCAATCATGGTTTTACCGCAAAACAGCAATGGAATCCGGTCGGGTTTGCCGGCGCTTACCGCCAACCGGATGAAGTTGTAGGCCAGCACAAATCCCTTGATGTAGGTCAGGTCTTTGGTAAACGGCAAGCCGTTATAAGTGCTGCCCCGGAACACCCGGCTGCTGAAGGTAAAACTGTCTTCTTTATCCAGCCCTTTACTGAGGAAAAAATTAAACACTTCCATAAAGTCGGCGCCTTCTTCAATCATGGAAATAGCGCGGACTCGGCAAATTAAACGCATCAACCGGTTTGGGGTTGAGCTGAACGTTAAAATCTCCATCAATACCGCCAATCCTTCCTGCGTGATGGTCGCTGATGGCGGCCCTTTACCCAAAAAGGTGCAATAGGGCTGCGATAAACCGTTCAAAGTGGTGCCTAAATGCACCCAAATCTCATGCACTTCCAGCACGCGCAGATCACGCATGTTAAACAAGGCATCGGCGCGCAGCTTGACATAATCGGTGCCGGCGGCGGCATCGGCAATGATACCGTCGCTGATCATCGCTCTTAGGCCGTCTCCGGGAAACAACGCTTCGATACGCTCATTAAGAATCGCTACCGCCTCGTCCGCCTTGATATCTTTGGGCTCTTCGGCGAGAAAGTCCAGCTTTAGCAACTGCGCCAGGGTTTCCTCCATCATGCTGCCCAAGTCGGCAATGGTTGGATCGCCGACATGAAAAACATCCTGTGAGGAACCGTAAAGTTCTTGTGATATGTCGGAAAAAATCGGCGTGCCGCGTGACTCCAGCATGCGTACCACCGACTGGTACTCCCGGCAGATACGCCGCATGATCACGCTTAAGGGATTGAGCTGGCCAAGCTTGCGCGCGAGATCGCGTTCAATCTGATAGAACTCGCGTTTTTTATCCGTGGGATCAAACCCTAAAGGCCGCTGCTGATAGTATTCCTTGGTCACTTGGGGCGGCTCTTTACAGTCAGCTTTAAAAAAAGCCTGTTTGATGGAGTCGTCCCATTTGATTGCATCAAGAATTCTGATCGGTTGCTGCGCTTTAACAATACGGTCGGATAGCGCTTTCACTTCGGTCAAATAGGTGGATGGCAAAGCAATTTGTGTATTCATGTGATGTCATGCCTTCGCTGAGTTGCTTAATACGCCGTCAGCTTAACGAGTTTCTGTCTTTATTGACAATAATTAAGCAACTTCAATTCCAACAGAAAAATATATCGCCTTAAAATCTCTTAAGCATTAGTTAATTTTTTGCCACCAGAATGGATCAACTCCAAAATTTGTTTAAAAATGCTCATAAAATTATCGGACGATCAATCACATAGCGATGTGGTTAGCTCAAAACGCAAATTTATCAAGCAACTTGCCGGTGGCGCCTTAGTCGCGATGGCCGGTATCAATCCAAGTCTGGCTGGGTTTCGTACGTTAAGCCCGCATAAAACGCTGGCCCTGGAACATTCCCACACCGGCGAAAAGCTGAAGCTGACGTATTATGAAAACGGCCGTTATATCAAGCCAGCCCTCAAAGAAATCAGTTATTTGCTTAGAGACTACAACAACGACCATGTGCATACGATTGATCCGTTTTTGCTGGATCAGCTCTACGATTTATCCACTTTACTCGGCACACACCGGCCTTTTTATATTATTTCCGGCTACCGTTCCCCGGTTACCAACGCCGTGATGCGTAAACACCACCGCGGTATAGCCAAAGACAGTTTGCACATGCAAGGCCGGGCCATTGATATTCAAATTGAAGGCATCGATGCCCGCAGGATTCGCAATGCCGCTGTCGCCATGCAAAGCGGCGGCGTGGGGTATTACCGGCAATCCGAATTTGTCCATTTGGATACCGGTAACGTGAGGACCTGGTAGCCGAAGCTTACCAGTCGGCCGATAGCGCTTTTTTATCCGGCATTATCGCCTCTTGAGACTGATCTAAACCGGCAGCTTGGTCTTTTATCGGCCAGTCTTGAGGCATTGCCAAGGCTTCAATCAATAACCGGTCTTGTCCGTAAATATCCTGATAAAAATGCAGTTGCTTGTTTTCATCGACGGCGGCTGAACTATAAATAAACAGCACGGGCACCGGCTTTTTCAATAGCACACGCTGGGTTTTATCGCCGTTCATAGCCTGAAGAATGCTGTCTTGAGTCCACCCGTCTTGCCCGTCCAAAACAAATTCCGCCAGTAATTCCGGCTTTTCAACGCGCACGCAACCGTGACTGAAATCCCGGCGCGAATGGGCAAACAAGCCGCCCGCCGAGGTATCATGCAGATACACATTGTATTGATTGGGAAACATAAATTTAATTCTGCCCAACGGATTTTTTTTGCCCGGCCGCTGGCGAACCTTCAACAGTCCTGCTTTGAACGCTGCCACAGTGGTATCGGATATTGCCAACGCTTTAATGTGGTTTCCAAACTCGGAGACCAGTTCCATTTCCTGTTTATCCAAGTAATTGCCGTCTTGGTCAAGATCAGGCACCACTTCCGCTTTGGCTATACTGGCCGGTATATTCCAGTAGGGTAAAAAATCGATAAATCGCATTTGCTCCAGCAAAACCGGCGTCTGATGATTTAATGCTTTACCGACGACCACTTTCATTTTCAACACACCGCTATCAGGGCGGGTAAAGTTGTGGTAAGCCGTGAGTTCAAAAGCCGGGATATTGACCAGGATTAAGGGGGTTGCCTCAATTACCGGTAACCAGCGTAAGCGTTCCATGGCCAGTTCAATTTGCTGAACCCGTAAATTAAGAGGCATTGTTAAGGCCGCTGCGGTGGCTTTGCCGATGACGCCATCCGGCGACAATCCATGCCGATATTGGAAACGTTTAACCGCCTCAACCAACACACCCTGATAAACAGCGGAATCGGCGGTGGTTTGTGCGGCATCGGCTTCCGGCAGGTCGCCCAGACGGTTAAGGTAGTGTTGCAATTCATTAACCTGCGGCAGCATTTCACCGGGATGAATCGTTTTTTGGTAAGCGAAAGTGAACGGTTTGACGCTATTCGTCAGACTGCGGTACTTACCTAGCGCTTGCCAAAGCTCGTGGTATTGCCAAAGCGACGGTTCCAATAAAGCCGGAATATTGGCTAAATCATCATGATTAATATGGGCCCGAATAAAAGCCGGCATATCCATACGTTTTTTAGCATCCGGTTTTACATTAAAATTAAATGCCTGTGGATTTACCCTGCCATAATGTAGATGCTGGCTAAAACGCAATAAAACCAGACTGAGTGCGGTATCAAACAAAGCCGTTTCGCCGGCATCCGGCTTAGTGGCATGGGTGAATGCCATCCCGCGCTGTTTAAGGTTTTCCACGTCATAATCGGTACTACGCAATCCGTTAATGGCCGCGCTTTCCAATACCGCGAATACATCCTGAATTTGCTTGTCGGACAATTGGCGGCCTAGCCACACTGGTTGATAGTCGTTGGTTTTATACAAGTCATTGAGCTGTTCGGCCAGATACTGAAAATTTTGCTGTTTCAGATAAGGGTGTTTTTGGTCGGCGATGATGGTTTTTATTGCCGTTGGCAACGATGATTCCAGCTTATCCGGCAATGGCGCAGCCAGGGAAAGTTGCCAACAAGTTGCTACTAACAGCCCAAGCAGGGGTAAGATCAATTTGCTTGCCGATCTATATGTCATTCAAATAATTTAAAGTCTTTGTAATTTATTAAGTTAACTAAAAATCTTAACATGTATTGTTACTATTTGTATGCCTTATACCGCCTGCTTGACCTTCGGTGGCGCATATACCGTGCCGGCTACCGGCACTAGTGCGTTTTAAAACCGGCGTTATTAAGGTCTTGGCAGGACACTTCGCATGAATTTGACTGACGCCATGGCAAACTTAACGGCTTTGCCGTGGTCTGCAGGGTGGCCTGTTGCAAATCTTAGGCTCACAAACCGCTTTACTGATCTTTACCTCTTGTTGCTATGAAATATATTGCCCCCCGACTTTGTTTGTTCCTTGTTGCTTTCTGGCTAGTGTGTACCGCTATGCCTCAGGCGGAAGCTAAACCGGCCACTTCCAATAAGGCGCTGGCCGCCGATACGCTGACCCACGAAAATTTAAAAGCAAAAATCGAGGCATTAAATAACCGTCAGGACATAGACGCGGGTCTAAAAAACAAAATTCTAGGTATTTACCAAAATATTGACGCTAATTTAACCAATAGCGATAACTTTAAATCCCGGACGGCAGAATTTAAAAATTCTATTACCACAGCACCGGAGACCACCAAAAGGCTGCAAAAGCAAATCGAGATAAACCAGCAGAAGCTACTAAAGCCGAAAACTGAGTCATTCGATAAAATTCCATTGGAAGAGCTGGACCAACGCCTGATTTTCGAAAAAGAAAAACTCAGTAATCTGAACGATCAGATTATTAAACTGGAAAATGATCTTACCGGGCAAAACACCCGCCCCTCACAAATCCGCCAACGTATCATCTCGGCCAGACAAGAGCTCGATCAAGCTCAGCAAAATCTCGCCACCTTGAGCAATAACCCCAATAATCCCAACAGTAACCTGGAAACCGATGCCCAGCGCATTCTATTCGTCAGTACTGCGGACTCGCTTTCGGCGGAGCTAAAAACATTGGATGTTGAAGCCATTAGCAGCCCGTTACGGGTTGAACTGTTAAAAGCTAGGCTGCAAGAATTAATACAGCAAAAAAACCTGCTGGAACCGGTTATTGACGTCATCGAAAGCAATTTGTCCGAACGCCGCCAACAGGAAGCCAAAGACATCCAGGATTCCCTGTCGCAAATTGAAAAGGAAATTGCCGGTAAAGACCCGATCATCCAAAAAATTACCCGTGAAAACATCAAATTCAGCCAGGATTTACAGGCTGTCACCGAAAAAATAGAGCGCTATTCTGAAATCAAGGCCAATACCGACAAACGCATCGGCGAAATAGAAGACGACTACAAAAGTGCCGAAAAAAAAATCAGCTTGGCCGGTTTAAGTCCTGCCCTGGGTAAGATTTTGCGCGAACAACGCCGCAATCTTCCGAACGAAGATCAATTCCGCCAACAATCCAAAACCTTGCAAAATGAAACCGCGTTAACCAGTCTTGAACAATTTAAAATCGAAGACCGCTTAAACAACCTGATAAACGTCGACGCGCAACTAAAAAACTTGATGAATGCGCAAGTCGATTCGGCTTTAAACCAGGAAGACCGCATGAAAGTGCAAGCCGAATTACGCGTTTTGCTTAATAATCAACAAGATTTATTGAATAAACTCTCGGTTGCCGAAGCAACCTACCTCAGAATTTTGGGCGATGTTGATTTTTCCCGCCAGCAACTGGCAATTCAAGCTAAAAAATTCGCCACTTACCTGGACGAACGCCTGCTTTGGGTGCCCAGCTCCTCACCGATTAATCTAACTTTTATTACCGGTTTATACCACTCCGCGCAATGGCTGCTTGATCCCATGAATTGGCTGGAACTGGCTAAGGATTCCGCCAAGGTCGTTTACCATTCTTTTTTACTGTTACTGGTCGCTTTAATATCCCTGGGCCTCATGTATATCGTTGAGAAATGGGCCAAAGAGGAATTGGCAAACATTGCCGAAAAAGTCGGCAAGTTCCATACCGACAGTTTTGCCTACACCATCAAAGCCTTGTTTTACACGTTTCTGGAAGTTATCCCCATACCCTTGCTGATGTTTTATCTGGGCTGGTTTTTATATAGCGACAGCGAAACCTCGGATTTTACCCGCTCCATTGGCGCGGGCTTGAAGGCAATAGCCGTACCGTTCTTTATCCTGCAGTTTTTATATCTCTTATTTGCCGAAAAAGGTATTGCCGCCAAACATTTTCAATGGAAAAAAGCCACTACCCGGCTCTTGCATAAACCGCTTTCCTGGATTCGCTTTATCAGCATTCCGGGCGTTTTTCTGATTACCGCCTCTGGCGCTTCATCCAACTCCGCCTACAGCGACAGCATAGGCCGCCTGGCTTTAATCGTTGTCATGCTGGCGGTGGCTTGGTTTTTAGGTAGCGTACTCAAGCCTTCCACCGGTTTGTTGCAAAATTACATAAAAGCCAACCCTGAGAAATGGTTATCCAAACTGCGTTACATTTGGTATGCCGCCGCTATCAGTTTGCCCTTATTGTGATTGGTTTTGCCGTCACCGGTTATTACTTGAGCGCACTGGAACTGCAGCAAAAACTGGTGAGCACCTTACGGTTGTTTTTTTTACTGGTTATCGCGCACCAGCTGGTCATCCGCTGGCTGACTTTGGTTAATAGACAACTGGCACTGGCTAATGCCCAGCAGATGCGTAAAGTTAACGCTCAACAAAGTGCCAAACACCAACCGGCAGGCGGTGAAGATGCCATACTGCCGGTTGACGAAAAATTGGTGGATATCCCTAAAATCAATGCTCAAACCATAAAACTTTTAAATTTAAGCATCGGATTCGGCTTGATTATCGGACTTTGGCTGATCTGGGGTAACATTCTGCCGGCGTTTTCATTCCTGGATGAAATTGTCTTATGGGATCACAAAGCCACCGTCGACGGTAAGGACATTTTCCAACCCATTACCCTTACTAACCTGATGTTATCGGGCTTGTATATTTTTGTCATGGTCATTGCCGTCAGCAATTTCTCCGGCCTGATGGAATTGTTTTTGTTCCGCCGGCTGGACATGGAACCCGGCAGCCGTTATGCCATTAATCAATTAGCCAAATATGTGCTGATTTCCATAGGCTTAATTGCCGTTGCCAACGAACTGGGCGGCAGCTGGTCGCAAGTGCAATGGCTGGTCGCCGCTTTGGGCGTCGGTTTAGGTTTTGGCTTACAAGAAATCTTCGCCAATCTGGTATCGGGTATTATTATTTTATTCGAACGGCCAATCCGGATTGGCGATACCGTCACGATCGGCGATGTCAGCGGCAAAGTCAGCCGCATTCAAATGCGGGCAACCACCATCATAGATTGGGATCAAAAAGAACTTATCGTTCCCAACAAAAATTTCATCACCAACCAGCTGGTAAACTGGACCTTAAGCGACGCCATCACCCGTATCGTGATACCGGTAGGCATTGCTTACGGCTCGGATATCGAACTGGCGTATAAAGTCATGATGGACACCATAAAATCCACACCCACAGTGCTGGCCGAACCGGAGCCCAGCGTGCTGTTTCTGGGTTTTGGCGAAAGCTCGCTGAATTTTACCCTGCACATTTACGTCAGCGAGCTGCGCAACCGTCTGCCGACCACGCATGATTTACATTTCAGGCTGGAAAAAGCGTTCCGTGAAAACAATATCGAGATCCCGTTTCCGCAGCGCGATGTTTATATCCGCCGCGATAAACCCGCGGACAAAACTGAGTAACCAATGCTACAAGCATTGCCGGCTAAATCGATAAATGACACCTTGTTCACAAACCACCAACATCTTTTCTCAAGCATATATTGAAAATAAAGAGCGTGTTTTTTAGGGTTAAAAGACTTTGGAATATAAAGCGGCTGAGTTTAACAACACCTTGACATTGCAAAAGCCGAGCTGAAACTCTATTCTAGAATTAGAGCATGAGCATGGAATAGTCTGATGAGTTCACCCCAAGCGTCCCCAGCTGAAAACACACCTGCCGTGTTATTACTCGTAGACGACGAGCCGAACGTATTGAAGGCACTACGGCGTTTACTCCATGGCGAAAATTACGTTCTGCATTTAGCCACCGGCGGCCCTGAAGGTCTCGCGGTTTTGCGCCAGCACCCGATTGATTTGATTATCTCCGATATGCGTATGCCGGAAATGAGCGGTGCTGAATTTTTAGCGCAAGCCTTTGAACAATGGCCGGAAACCATCCGCATTTTATTGACCGGTTATGCCGATTTACAATCCACTATCGATGCGGTCAATAAGGGGCGAATTTTCAGCTATTGCAGTAAACCCTGGAATGATAACGAGCTAAAACTTTTGATCCGAAGCGCCCTGGAGCAAAAACGCTTACGGGAACAACGCGACCGTTTTGCCGAGATCATTAACCAGCAAAATGAGCAACTGAAAACGTTTAATGAACAGCTGGAAAACCTCGTTAAACAACGAACCGCCCAACTCAGCGAGGCAAAAGACCAACTGGACCATGCCAACCGCGACTTAAAAAAGCAATATGTAGAATCGATTAAAGCCTTCTCGCGCATCATAGAAATGCGACCGGGCATTAAAGCCGGGCATTCAAAATATATTGCTGAAAATGCCCAAGCCGTGGCCAAAAAATTAAACTTACGCGAAGAGGATATAAAGCCATCGTATGCCGGCTTGCTCATACAAATCGGCAAAATGACCTTACCCGATAAAATACTTGCCCAGCCTATTTATGCGATGGACGTGCAACACAAAAGAATCTTTTTGAAGCATGCCCAGGAAGCGGCCCCTTTGCTTAGAGGATTAAAGCAACTGGATGCCGCTGTGGTACTGATTCATCATCAGTACGAACATTACAATGGCTCGGGCAGCCCGGATGGCCTTATGGGAGATGATATACCGCTAGGCTCCCGAATATTATCGGTGGTGCGCGACTATATCGGCTATCTGGAAGGCACTATGACCGGAAAAACCCTGCCTATCGCCGAAGCCCAAAAACAACTTTCCGAGCATAAATCCAAACACTATGACCCCGATGTGGTCGATGCTTTCTTGGCTTATCTGAAAGAAACCCGTACCGAGGACAATACCCGGCCGGTGATCGAAATCTCTTGGACCCAACTTCGCCCGGGCATGGAAGTTGAAGAAATCTCCTATGATGGGCAAGTCTATTTGAAAAATTGCATACTTACCGAGCGTATGATCGATAGCATCCTGACCTTGCGGGCCAATAAAGGCGCGTCACCGCTAATCAGAATCCATTTGGGCGCAAACGACAACCCTGCCCCGCCGAACCGGCGGTGATCATGTGCCAAATAAAAGATCATAACCCTGACCGCGACTTTCTAATCGTCTTGCCGGCAAGGCCGCAACGCTTATTCAAAACCATAGTCCTCGGCTTTAATGAAAATTGAACCGTCCGGCCCCCAATTGACCTTGGTGATGCCCGGATCTTTTGCTTCCAAAGCTTGTAAGATGGCATCTTGTTCTTTAAGCAAAGCTCGCTGCCTTCTGACTTCTCCGGCAAGTCTCCGATTTTCGATTAACACATGCCTGTGTTCCAAACCTCGCGTTACTGCGTTTAATATTTCAAAATTATTCCAGGGCTTATTGATAAAACGAAAAACTTCGGCCTCGTTTATTGCCTGTTGAATGCCTTTTAGGTCGGCATAACCCGTTAATATCAAACGAATCGCATCGGGCTGCAAAACTTTAAAAAACGTTAGAAATTCAACGCCGCTTAAATCCGGCATCCGGTAATCGGAAATAACCAAATCAAACTGACTCTCCTTGGCAGCGAGCAAAGCTTCTTCCCCACTGGTAAAAGAAGTCACACTATAGTTTTTCAGCAAGCGTGTTAAAGCGTGCAAGACGTTGGGCTCATCGTCAACCAATAAGATTCTGGATTCTTCCAGCAGGATTTCACCGGACATATTTAGATACCTGATAAGTCAATGAAAATATGAAAAATATACAGCAATTAAGTTAATTGTCGGCAGCATCAACCACCTTGGTTGGTAAACTTGACATCCGGTTAGTCAAGTATAGACTTTAGTCGTTAGGCTGACAATGAAGTACATTTTTAAGAAAAAATGCCTTCATTCCGCCGTTAAATTTCTTCTGCCTGTAACACGTTTGTTAAATCCGAGCAGCCTCTTTTTCAGACTAAACATTCATTTAAAAAGACTTTATGCTAATAATCGAAGTAATCGGACCATAGTCATGACAGAACCCTCGGCACCCGCGCGGACAATTCTATTAGTCGACGATGAAGCAAACATCACCAGCGCGCTCAAACGCACATTGCGCCGCGACGGCTACAACATTCTAACCGCCAACGGCGGAGCAGAAGGTCTTGAGCTACTAACCCAACATGAAGTGGGAGTTATCGTATCCGACCAACGCATGCCGCAAATGACCGGGGTGGATTTTTTGCGTAAGGTCAAAGTGTTGTACCCCAAAACCTTTCGCATAGTACTCTCCGGCTACACGGAACTTGAATCCGTGACCAGCGCCATTAACGAAGGCGCTATCTACAAATTTTTGACCAAACCCTGGGATGACGACCAACTTCGTAATAACATCCGGGAAGCGTTTCAGCGCTATGAGATGGAACAGGAAAATCTGCGGCTGGCGCAAGAGTTGAAAGAGGTCAACGAAAAGCTACGCTTACTTAATCAAGGTTTGGAAAAACAAGTCGCCGATAAAACTCACGAGATTATACAAAACATTCATCTGTTGCAAATTTCGCAGGAAATTCTGGAACACCTTCCGGTCCCGGTGTTAGGTCTGGATGATGAACACATGATCGCGGTTTCCAACAAGCGCGCCGATGCCTTGTTCCAGCGCTATGCCGGCGAATGTCTCATGGGGCTTTTAGCGAATGATTGCCTGCCCGAAAGCTTTTTGCAATGTTTGCAACACTACGAGCTGACCGGCGACATTTCAAAAAACGGCAACTTATTGAAGCTGCCTTGCTGTACAGATATGCAAGTCTGGATAACTCCAATGGGAGAAGCCAGTCGTTCCAAGGGCACCATCGTGGTATTTCTACCGGATAAGGTTGATTAAGATGGAGAAATCTTCATTTAATTGTAATCAGACATTGGACACTATCCCTAACGAAAAACTTGCCCGGTTGTCGGAGCTACCATCCTTGCCTACGCTTTTCCTCGACGCGCTGCAGCAAATAAACGACGATCGATATACTAGCGTACTGGCGGAAAAAATCGGCAACGACCCCTCTTTGGTGGCAAGAATTTTACGGATTGCCAATTCTTCTTTCTACGGCAGGTCAAGGGAAATCGGCACCGTACAAGAAGCCATCCTACTGTTGGGCCTCAGCCGCGTGCGCGATATCTTGATAGCGGTGTGCTTTTCAAAGCTGCTGCCTATGCCAAAAACTACCTTTGACTACACGCAGTTTTGGCATCACAGCATGGCAGTTGGAGAATGCACTCGCCAGCTGGCTCATTATTCGGGCATTAATCAGGATCTGGCCTTCACCGCAGGACTCCTGCATGACATTGGCCGATTGATTATTGCCGTTTTTTTTCACAACGAAATCAACGATCTATTAAATGCGGGAAAACCGCTGTCGGTAGGGGAAGAACAGCAGCGCTTGGGTTTTAACCATATGCAAATAGGCGGAAAAGCTGCGTTGCATTGGAAGTTCCCGCAAGCCATCCAGGAAGCCATTGAACAGCATGAAACGCCACCGGCGCCCGATGCCGAAAAATCGCTGACCGTATTGGTGTACGCTGCCAACTTGTTGATCCAGCTCGCGGAAAAAACTACCGAGGAGATGTCGGACGTACCCGAAAGCTTACGCCCGGCACTCGATATACTGGCTATTCCAAACGACAAATCCGTGTTAAGTGTTAATAACGCACGGCAATTTGCCGATCAGATCGTCGCTATTCTTTAACAGGGGTACAACATGCTTTTTAGTGGATCAAAAGAATTAAGCTGGATTTACGACCTTTACCAATTGGGCCAATCCAATTCCACAAAAGGCGATTCAGGCTCCGTTTATCACCAGTTATTGTGCCATGTTGTCAAAGGCTTCAAGGCAAATACCGGCTCGCTAGCCTTATTTCAAGGGGATGATTACAGCACTTTAAGGATTGTTGCCGGTATCGGCCTGCCCGAAGGTAGGGTCGGCCGCGACATCAAACAAAACGTCGGCGTTTATGGTTGGGTAACAGAACATAAAAAAGCTGTATTGCTTGAAGGCAGTATTTCCGATGACCCTCGCTTTAAAAACCCCGCCGTCAAAAAAGAAACGCCGACACCCCGCAGTTCTTTATGCTGGCCGTTGCTCTCTAGTGGCCGGTTAATCGGCGCTATATGCGTGAACCGGCTTGACGATGAAGTGACATATTCCGAGCAGGATTTGGAAAACGGCCAGCCCTTGATCAATCTGATCACGCTGGTAATTGACAATATCCGCTTGTTCAATGACCAACGCCAAAAGATCAGCGAGTTGGCCACATCCAATGAGCGTTATATCGATGCAAACCTTAAGCAGCAAGAAACCCACCAACTTCTAGCGGCATCGGAACAGCGGCTCAACGATATTCTCGATTCACTGGACAGCGTGGTCTGGTCGATGAAACCTGACACGCTTGAAATTATCTACATCAATAAGGTTGTAGAGGACATCTTCGGCTATAAAGGCACGGATTTGATTAAATCTCCCGAGTTATGGCTGAGTATTGTTCATCCCAATGACCGGCCGCGATTGGAAAACAACATGTTGAGTTTGACGACTACCGGTGCTCAAAAAATTACCTGTCGAATTATTCGCCCGGACGGAGAGTTGCGCTGGTTATTTCATCACATGCGGGTTAGCAAAGACGATTTCGGTGCAGCCATAAGTATTGACGGCATAACCGTCGACGTCACCGAGCACAAGCTTGCCGAGGATTTATTAAAGCAACGCAACAAAGATTTGCACGAAGCTTTCGACAAAATCAAGGAAGTGCAAGGGCAATTGGTGCAATCGGAAAAACTGGCCTCGGTCGGCCAGTTAGCCGCCGGTGTCGCCCACGAAATCAACAACCCTATCGGTTATATTAACTCCAACCTGACCTCGTTGAAGAACTATGTCGAGGACTTATTAGAACTCGTGGCGTTATATGAAACAGCCGAACCGGCATTGGCCGACCCTGGCCAACTTGGCCAAATCGAGTCGTGCAAACAACAGATTGATCTGGCATTTTTAAAATCCGACGTTCTGGATTTGTTGGAGGAATCCCTGGAAGGCGCATCACGGGTTAAAAAAATTGTCCAAGACCTGAAAGATTTCTCTCATTCGGGCAGTGACGACGACTGGCAATGGGCTAACTTGCAGGCCGGTCTGGAAAGCACGCTAAATATCGTCAATAACGAAATCAAATACAAAGCCAAAGTGGTTAAAGAATACGGCAATATTCCCGAAATCAAATGCCTGCCGCACCAACTTAACCAGGTTTTCATGAATTTGCTGGTCAACGCCGCCCACGCCATCGAAACCGAAGGCGTTATCACCATCCGCACCGGAACGGAAAACGATCATATTTGGATTGAAATCAGCGATAACGGTAAAGGCATCGCCCCGGAGCACCTTAATAAAATTTTCGATCCGTTTTTTACCACCAAACCGGTTGGCAAAGGCACGGGATTGGGACTATCCGTATCCTACAGCATCATCAACAAGCATAAGGGCAAAATTATACTGGACAGCCGTGTTGGCGAAGGTACCACGTTTAAAATACTGCTACCGATAGATCAAGCTGTTGCCGCATAAAATGCAAAAAGTCCAAAATGTTTTGGGCAGCCTGCCACGCTGGCTTCGAAAGATTTTCGGATAATGAGTGACTTTAGACTTGTGTGGTATTTCGATGGCTAGGCGGGTTTAAGGTTTATTTTGAAAATTGCAATAAATGACTGACCTGTGAAAATTAAACATCATTTATTTTACTAGGCATCATTTACCCTATCCTAAAAACTCTGTTTGGGACAAACATTGATTGGCTATAGAAACCAGGGATAAACTCCTTCGCAGTGCATTATTCGGCATAAAAATCCAACACGGCAACCAGTCTACAAACGCAGATTTTTTAATCTGTGCCATACTTTGACACATCACAAAATTTCTTCTTTTAGCGTTTAAGGTTATGTTTTTCAATCTGTTTAAAAAATCCGGCCAGGATCAGGAGCAAAAGCAGGCACTTGAAGACAAACCGCCGAAACCGGTTGAGTCTGCGCCGGCGGTTGCTGTCAAACATAAGCCAGTGTCTTTGCCGCTTGAGTTTTTGTCGCGTTTAATTCCTATCGGCAAGCTGCCTACCGAGGCGTTGGAGAAACTGCCCCTGCATGCCGCCACTTTTGCTCCGGGCGCAACTATCTTTAAGCAAGGCACTTACAACGACTCGCTGATTTATTTGGTCAAAGGCATTGTGTATTTGGAAGCGCCTAACGGCAGCGGCCAAGAAATCACCACCGGCACATTAAAAGCCTTATGCCCGTTAACTTTTGGCGCAAAACACCAGTTGACGGCGTTTGCCAAGTCGGAAGTGATGGTAATTTATGTCGGCAGCGATCAAGTGTCCGGCAAACCCAAACCTAGGGCCAATTTTCTGGCCGATCCTGAACTTGCGCCGCCGGTTTTAAAGACCAACGCTTTTTTTAAGCTATTCTGCCGTTTCTATCAAAGCGGTAATCTGGTCATTCCCAGTCTGCCCAGTGTCGCCGTAAAATTGCGAACCGCCATGCAAGGCGATATCGGCATTAACGAGGCCGTTAAAATCATCAGCCTGGACCCTGCAATCACCGCCAAGCTAATCCAAATCAGTAACGGCGCGTTATATCAAACCACGGTTCCGTCCACCAGTTGTCTGGCTGCGGTCAGCCGCCTGGGTTTAAGCACCACACGCACTATTGTCACCAGTATCAGCTTGCGGCATTTATTCAGCAGCCAGCAGCCGGAAGTTAATAAGCGGGTGCAAAATATTTGGAAGCAAAGTTTAAGAGTTTCCAGTATCAGCCAAGTGCTGGCCGGCCTGACCAAAGCGGCGACGCCCGATCAAGCGCTGTTGGCGGGATTAGTGCATAACATCGGTTTATTACCGATCTTGAAATTTGCCGAGACTTTAAAACCGGATCACTTCAAGCTGACCGACCTGGATGTATGCCTGCCTTTGATTCAAGCTCAACTGGGCTCGATGATTTTGTCGGACTGGGGCTTTCCAGAAAGCCTGGTGAATATCCCGCTGGAGGTTGAGGACTGGTTTCATTACGAAAGCAACAAGCTGGACTTAACCGATATTGTTTTGCTTGCCAAATACCACAGCCTACTGGCTAACAATAGCAATACCGAGCTGCCTTTACTCAGCACTTTGCCGGCTTATCAGAAATTGGGCAACAACAGCTTGTCACCGGACATGTCTTTACAGGTACTGCAAGACGCCAAGCAGCAAATTGCCGAGGCAATGGCCTTGTTTACCGGATAGCCGAAATTTAAAGCCCGTTAACCTGCCAAAATAGAAGCAAATTCTGCCGGCGTGATCGACATGGCACGGCCGAATCCGGCGACGAAACGCACCGATTCGGGAGTGATCGTAAACAAAGAGAAATCACCAAAACCGAATAATTCCAGGCTTTCCGGAAACTTATCCAGATAAGCCTGCCTGACTGCTTCATACCCGGCTGATTCGCGCCGGCATTGATGGGCCCGGCCTTGCACGCTAACCCTGGGCAAAGCCAGCACAGTCCCGGCTGAACCCTCGGGCGCCATCACCATCATGCCTACCGAGGCATTCAACAGCATATCCTTGGTATGCGTTGCCAGACTGCTCACATGAATCACCAAGCCATGTCCGCCGGGCACAACCGCAAACGGCGTCATGGAAACAAACGGCTCACCCTCATGCAAAGTCGCCAATGCAGCCACCTTTTGGTTGTGTAAAATCGCTTTAAATAAAAGCTGGTGTTCCGGTGAGATCATCGTTTTACGCTATGCTGGAAATCAAAGCCGCGCAAGCCCCGATAGGCAGGGAATTTGGCGCTTTTGAGAATGAATTGACCGTACATTTGGAATATCAACCTTTTTATGTCTTCTTTAGCAGGTATTTGATAGAAATGATGAATAATTCAAAGTGAAAATAGTT
>PERF01000037.1 GCA_002928495.1 Methylobacter sp.
ATATCCATTGGATTAAACAACCTTGGCCGTAAGTGGTGGTTTTTGTGGTAGAACACACCAAATAAGGTCTTGTTGCAAAATTTAAAATACCAATTGGTGTCCAAATTTAAAATTTCCACGGTACCGTCAGCTTTTTCACGGTGTGTAAAGTAGTTAAAGCTGGCAAATAAAAATACGTATGAAATATACGAAGGCAAGAAAAACAACACAAAAAACTTAGGGCCTAACAAGACAAACCAAAAGAATGTTTTGGTGAAACGAGCGCCTAACAGCAACCCTTCTTGCAGCCGCCACGCACGTTGCGAACTTTCGGTATTTCCCCATATCTCCATATAGATAGCGGTCAAGCGTCTTTGCACCAAAGCCCGGCCGGCATCCACGTACCCCCAAAAGCTGTACCCTAAAGAAGGATGCGGGTCTTTGTCCAAATCGTCGGGATAGACATGATGTTGATAATGCACTAATTTAAAAACCGGGTAACCTGCGGACAGCTGTTGCAATGCGCAAAGTTCGCCAACCACAGTATTCAACCAATTCGGTTTAAAGCAGTTATGGACGGCATTGTGAAGCAAAACCGCGGAAAGATGTCCTAAATACAGCGCTACCGGCAAAAATACCAAATAAAGCCAGGAGACTTCCTGCCAGTAGAGAGTTAACACAACGCCGGCAAGTAACAGCATGCCGCCGATAATAAAACGGAAACGGTTTAAGAATAGTGGCACTAAACTTAAAATCCACCCATATGAGACATGCTCAAAAATCTGGTTCCATTGCATTAACGCAGCACCGGCAATGCCATAAATTAAAATATTAGCTAGATAATATCTGCCAAAGGCAAACGGATGTTTGTAAATCAGACTATTACCTTTGGGCTTTTTCTCTTCTTGTTCAACTGCGCTTATCGCATTCATTGCACTTACCTCAAAATTGAATATATGTAATCGGGTTATCTTGCCGTAGGTGTTAAGTTTTTAACAACATCGGATTAAACAGCTTGGGCCGGTCGTGGTGGTTTTTATGGTAAAACACACCGTACAGGGTTTTATTACAGAACTGGAAATACCAGTTATTATCCAAATTTAAAACTTCCGTACTACCGTCTGGTTTTTCTATGTGGGTGAAATAGTTAAACGCGGCAAATAAAAACACATTGGCCAAATACGAAGGCAAAAATAACAAAACAAACATTTTTGGCCCTAAAAGCGCAAATAAAAACAGCGTTTTGGCAAACCGAGAACCGATCAGTAACAGATTTTGTAATTCCCAGTTTCTGGTTGACTGTGCAGTGGTGCCCCATTTTTTAAAATACATGGCCGACAACCGGTTTTTTATCATCACCCGGGACTGATCGACAAACTCCCAAAAACTATAACCCTTAGGCGGATGGGGATCGCGCTCCGGATCGTCAGAGTGGCTATGGTGTTCGTTATGAATCAATCTAAATACAGGAAAACCGGCGGATAACTGCTGTAGCGCGCATAACTCACCCAGCACGGGATTCAACCACCGGATGTTAAAATTAAAATGCACCGCATTGTGCATAAAGACGGCCGTCAGATGGCCGATATAGATGGCAAATGGTAAGAGCACCAGATAATGCCAGGGGATCTCCTGCCAAAACACCACCAATACCGCTACGGACAAGACCGCCGACCCCGCTACGATATAAAAAAACCGATTTAAAAATAGGGGTACTAAACTTAACAGCCACCAATAGGAAATGCCCGAAAATACATTATTCCACGACAAAATAATTAAGGTGGCCAACCCGTATAAGGCAATATTGGTAATATAATACCTACCTAGCCAAAACGGGTGGCGGCTGAGTATATTTTTACCTTTGAGTCGTTTTTGAGTTTCACTCATTTTAAGTCCTCTCAATAAGCTCTGTGTTATTGCAGAATTTTTTAACATTGAATTTGCCCCATGCCTGTCTGTTTATTATCTAAACTATTGCTGATGCTACGGTTAAGCCTGCAACCTTACGATTAACCCAAGGTGTTAGCTTGATTAACAAAAACCCTTCTTTTTTTAAGTATAGACAACAATAAAAATATACTAAATTAAACAATAATATGTGATGCGGCTCACAATTCCTTCCGCCCCGCTAAATCGGCTAAAATTCCTTGCCGAAAACCGCCGGCGCAATTTACTTACTCTATCGCATTCACCGGTGTGTTCCGGGGCTTTAAAAGCGCTTTAGGATTATATGGAAAACTTTATTTTCTACAGTTATTTAAGTGCAACGCTTGCCTATTGCGCCGTCATCTTTTTAGCATTACGCCATATCAAAAAAAGCCCGTACGCCTTATTTCTAGCCATAACGCTGGTGGTTTCGGCTGTTTGGTCGGGTTATATCACTTGGTCGGCATTTACCGGGCGCTTAGTCATTGCCGATGCTCTACCCTTTGAAACCGCGCGCAACGGCGCTTGGTTCGGGTTTATTACTGCAATCATTTCCCAGCAACAATTCGGCAATTTGTTCAAGCTATTCAGCGAATCCGGCCTAGTCAAATATGTGTTGCTGTGGTTTCTGGCGGCCTGGCTTCTGGAATGCATTCAGCAATTGGGGTATTTGATTAATCTTCTGGTCGGCACCGATTTACGTTTAATCAATCATGTGCTTGCCGCCGCCTTAGGTCTGATTTTGGTCGAACAATGCTACCGAAACGCTAATCGCGAACAACGCTGGATGATTAAATTTCTTTGCCTGGGTCTGGGCGCCATGTTTATCGTGGATTTTTTTATCTACAGTAAATCGCTGCTGTTTTCCAAGCTGGATTCCTCGCTGTGGAATTCGCGCGGCTTGCTGAATGCCGCCGTCACCCCACTGATAGCGATTTCGGTAGCCCGCCTGAATCTTAACCCGGATAGTCTACATACCCCGCGCAAAGTGGTGTTTCACACAACGGTTCTGGTCGGCACCGGTTTGTATTTGTTGTTGATGTCACTGGCCGGTTTCTACATACGCGATTTCGGCGGCAACTGGGGGCAGTTGGCGCAAATTATTTTTATTTTTCTGGCCTTGCTATTGCTGATTATCCTGTTCGCTTCCGGCAAAATCAGGGCTTTGGCCAAAGTTTATTTCAACAAACACTTTTTCCATTACCGTTATGATTACCGCGAAGAGTGGTTAAAACTCAGTAAATCGATTGCCCAGCTCAATTCCATAGACTCAATTTCCGGGTTCACCATTAACACCTTGTCCGACTTGGTGGACAGCTCTGGCGGCGGCTTGTGGTTAAAAAACCAACAAGGCGAATTTTATCTGGCAAAAGACAAAAATCTTGGCTTTCAGGCACCCAAAATTGTTGGTGAAAATGATTCGCTAATAGAGTTTTTAACTAAAAAACAATGGGTTATTGACTTTATTGAATACCAAAATACACCGGATATGTATGACGAAGTCGATCTCTCCCCTTGGCTGTCCGATGATAACCCGGTTTGGCTTATTATCCCCTTATTTCAACAAAACGAACTGACGGCTTTTGCCGTGCTCACGCAGGCGCGAGTACCGCGGCAAATGAATTGGGAAGACCACGATCTGCTCAAGACCGCCGGTATGCAGCTTGCCAATGCGCTGGCATTGAGCCATACCAGCGACGAGCTGGCCCGCTCACGTCAATTTGAAGCCTACAACCGGCTGTCCGCTTACATTGTGCACGATCTCAAAAACCTAGTGGCACAAATTTCTCTGATCGTCAAAAACGCGCCAAAACATAAACACAACCCCGAATTTATCGACGATACCATCGATACTTTGGAAAACGTTGTCCATAAAATGCAACACTTGGTAGACCAATTTAAAAAAGGCCAGCTCGATAGCGGGCAAGCAAAAATTAATTTACTGGCCGTAATCGGCGATGTTGCCAGGCAACAAGCCGGTAATAAACCGCCCATACAAATAATCACCCGTCTTGAAGCCTGTGAAATCAATGGTGAACAGCATAAACTGACCGCTATCCTGGGCCATTTGGCGCAAAATGCCCAAGAAGCCACCGATGACGATGGCGAGGTCAAAATTGAGCTGACTCAAGATGATGACTATGCCGTAATCAAAATTATTGATACCGGCGTAGGCATGGATGAAAAATTTATTGCCGAGCGCCTGTTCAAGCCGTTCGACACCACAAAAGGTAATGCCGGCATGGGAATAGGGGTTTATGAAGCCCGGGACTACATAGTCAAGCACCACGGCGACATCAGCGTCATCAGCAAACCGGACGCAGGCAGCACTTTCACTATCCGCTTACCGCTGGCTGTTAAAAAAACCGACACTTAAGCTATAGTTAGAACACCGATTCGTTCAGAGAGCAAAAATTGGATAATCCGAACACCTTATTGATTGTTGAAGACGATCCGGGCCTGCAGAAACAATTAAAATGGAGTTTTGAAAACTACCGCACCATCATTGTCGGCAGCAGGCCGGAAGCCATCAATGCCATCAAATTGCACTCGCCCGGCGTGGTCACGCTTGATCTTGGATTGCCTCCGGATCCCACCAATGCCAGCGAGGGCTTGGCTGCGCTCAACGAGATTTTAGCCATTGCCCCAACAACCAAAGTTATCGTCGTGACCGGAAACGATGACCGGGAAAACGCCATCAAAGCGGTTGCCATGGGGGCTTATGATTTTTATCAGAAACCGGTGGATATCGATGTTCTGCAATTGATAATCAACCGGGCTTATCAATTAAGCCACTTGGAGCAGGAACACCAGGCACTTAAGCAAAAGTCGCAAACGCCGTTATCCGGTATGATCGGATTCTGCAAAAAAATGCAGGAGCTGAACAAAATGGTCGAAAAAATCGCTCCGGCAAAAGCATCGGTTTTACTGCTGGGAGAAAGCGGGACCGGTAAGGAAGTCCTGGCCAAAGCGATTCATGCCCTGAGTGACCGGGCCAACAAACCGTTTGTCGCGGTGAATTGCGCGGCGATTCCTGAAAACCTGCTGGAAAGCGAATTGTTCGGCCATGAAAAAGGCGCGTTTACCGGCGCCGTGGCGCAAACCAAGGGCAAGATAGAATATGCCCATGGCGGTACTTTTTTTCTTGATGAAATCGGTGATCTGCCGTTCCCACTGCAGGCTAAGCTGCTGCGCTTTTTACAGGAAAAAACCATTGAGCGGGTTGGCGGCAGAAAAGAAATTCCGGTTGATGTCCGTGTGCTTTGCGCCACTCACCAAAATATTCAATCCCGGATTGACGATGGCCGGTTTCGGGGCGATTTGTACTACCGGATCAGCGAGATTACTTTGAACATCCCGCCCTTGCGCGAACGAGAAGGCGATGCGCTGGCCATTGCCACAACCTTAGTCAACCGCTACAACCAGCTTAATAACAAAAAAATTAAAGGCTTTGGCCAGGACGCTATCCATGCCATAGAGCATTACCACTGGCCTGGAAATGTGCGCGAGCTGGAAAATAAAATCAAGCGGGCTGTTATCATGGCGGACGGAACTGTGCTCAGTGCCCAGGATCTGGAACTCCAGCCGGTATCCGGAGAAACCCCTGAGCAAGAAGAATGTCTGAATTTGAAAGCCGTGCGGGAATCCGCGGAAACCGGCGCAATCTTAAAAGCCTTGTCGCGCGCCAATAATAATATTTCCAACGCCGCCAAACTGCTGGGCGTTACCCGGCCGACACTGTACACCTTGTTTGAAAAATACGGCATACACATTAATGAATAGCATCACCCAAGATTCTAACTCTAACGCACATGTCAAGCCACCGATGGCAGTCGCCGGTTTAACACTATTGGCCTTGGCTGTGTATGGGCCTACCTTGGCTTGGCTCTGGCAACGCTGGACCATGGGAGTCTGGCATAATGGCCATAGTGTGCTGATTGCCGCGCTGGTGGTCTATTTATGCTGGAGCGAACTCAAGAAACTGCATGATTTACCGGCCGGGGCCAGCGCCTGGGGTTTTGTCATTGTGATTCCGGCTTTGTTATTACACATGCTGGATGCCGGCATACATTCGGAATTGCTCAGCGCTTTCGCCTTGTATCTAGCCTTGCCGGGATTTTCCTTACTGTTTTTAGGCGCCAGACGCACGCAAGCCATTCTTTTTCCATTGCTGATGCTGTTTCTGACCTTACCTATCCCGCTGGTGTTTACCGAGTCTTTACATTTGGCGCTACGCCATTTGGCCACCAAAGGCGTCGCCTGGATTTTGCACACGGCGGGGGTTCCCGTCTACGTGACCGGCACAACCCTGGAATTTGAGCGTGCCACTTTATTTGTTGCCGATGCCTGCAGCGGCTTTTCCACACTTTACGCTACCATCACGGTTGCCATCATGACCGCGTATTATTGCCCGCAACCGATAAGAAGAACCCTGGTTTTACTGCTGGCTGCGCCCTTGGCGATAGCGGTGAATATTGTCAGGATATTAGTATTGACCCTATTAGTAAAAGAATTCGGTCTGGATGTGTTAAAAACCTCGGCCCATGAGCTATCCGGATTAATGACTTTTGCGGTGGCCTTACCCTTGATTTTTTGGCTGGGCCAGCCGCCTCAACAAAGTTCCGATAGCCAAACCGAGGTCAATTCATGATTTCACAACGCTTTACCATCCCGGTTGCCGCTTTGCTGTCGGTCGCACTAATACCTAGCGTCATTCATAATTACCTGCACCTCAAGCATGAAGATGGCTTGGCCACATCCGCCATTGAAACTCGCCTTGATGAGTTCATATCCGCACCCAGTACCCGCAAGGAAGGCTGGGGTGAATACACTTTTGAAAGTTATGACTGGTTCGAGCGCGATTACCGCAATAATAATCAGCTGGTCAGGCTATTTACCGGGCGCTCCTACAACCATAAAAAGCTTTACCACCACCCGGAACTGGCGCTTTCCTACGGCAAGGATTTTCGTTTGGAAGGCATTGTTAATCTGTCCTGGCGAGACCGGAAAATTCCGGTCACGGTATTAAGAGAAAACAGCGGCACCGGGTTAGTCGCCTATGCGCTGGTTTATGAACACGACTTCATTGAGAATCCCATTGCCCACCAAATCGGCACCATGCTGAGCCAATTGGTCAGTCCGGGCAAACCGTTAACTTTATTTTATGCCTCTGACACTCAAACCAAGCAAAGCACGCCGTTTGAGCAAACCGGCGCCGCTAAAGTGCTTACCGCCGCCATCGCCGGCTTTTTTGCGGAAACACCGAGCCGGTAACGGATTAATGTTTATTGGCTTGAAACTCGCGCCAACGCAAGTCTTCCCAAGCCCGAATCAAACGCTCCACACGCGGGCTTAATTCAGGGTCGGTAATAGCATCCCGGTAGTGTTTCCACCGATTCAAATCGCTGAAATACACTTGTTCGGATCTGAAATCAAACAATGTCCGCGTCCCGCCATTAGCAACATGAGCGATTAACACCGGCCGCCCCAAACTGCCGACTAGCTGAAACACTACTTTATCTGCTTTATTCCAGAGATTGGGCTCGCCTAAGGCGGATCTGACCGTCATTTCCGCCACATCGACCTGGCCTATGGCCTCGCTTACCTGCATCGCTGTATCGTTGAAAATCAAAGGGATTTTAGTCTGGGAATCGTTAATCGCATGGCCATGGCCTAAAAATTCGTCTTCGAACAGTGATTCTCCATGATCGCCTAAAATAGCAATAGTCGTGTTTGCCAGAAGGTTTTTCGCCTTCAAGGCGGCAACAACCTCACCAACCGCCCAATCGGCGCCGGCAATCGCATTCCAATAGGTTTTTGCCACCCAATCCTTGTTTTCCGCCTTAATTTGTGAACGCGGAATCAAATTTTGCAACAACCGTTTAGTCATGGTCGGGTGCGCATACGGGAAGTGCGCGGCCTGAAAATTCAAATAAATAAATTGCGGCTGGGTAAAATCCAACTCGTCACCCGGGTTTTAAACTGCTTGACCACACGTTCTTCACTCAACCGTAAACTGCCTTGGTCGGTGCTGGGCAGCACACGTTCGTCAATCACCGTTCTGGCGTCGAAATAATACACGCCCGGATTTTTCATGCCTACCGTCATGGCAACATCGCCGAACGATTCATCTTGCCCGGAAATAATCGATAAGCTATAACCCGCGTTTTGAAGAAAATCGACCAATTTTATTTTTTGGTCATTCTTAACCAAATCGCGGTTAAAAATAGCGGTGATCGATGTTGTGGTATAACCGGTGTGGCTATAGGCATTTTTGACCGAAGTACCGGCATCGGCCAATCCCATCAATACCGGCGCCACGAAAGCATCGTCGATTTTCTGTTGGGTTAAATCCGAGCGGGCGCTTTCCAGGACAATCAAAACGATATTCTTGCCTTTTCTAGGCGTAATTGCCGCCATACCGTCTTGCATAGGCGCGGGTTCGGACGCATCGCCTAAAAAACCGTCTTCATCGACGCCGTTACCCGGAATATCGATTGCGCCAGGATGCACGGAAACATCAAACATGGCTTTATCTTTTGGATACGAAAACGCGCCGTAGCCGTCATTATCAAAATCAGACAACTTATCCAGGGCACTGCTGATTAAACGGTAAGAGGTCTTTTTATCCAGGCCGTAACGGTAAAAATCGTTATTGGAGACAAAAAAAGCCAAACACGGTGTTGCGATCAGCGCAAAAATTAACACCGGGGTATAGCCGGGATGGTCGAATTGGTGACGGGTTAAAAAGCCGCCTAGTTGAGTTTTCTTGAATAAGCCGATCACGGCAACAAAAAACATCGCCACAAAACCCAAGCACACAATAAATAATACAATCTCGTTGCTGGCGTAAAGCAAGGCATCCTTCAGACTGCCGCCGCCCAGGTTTTTGATGATTTGCAGGTTAATCGCATCGCTAAAATACGATAACACCTTGAATTTAAAGGCAAGCCAGCCACCCATCAGCAACAAAACGAGAATGGTAAAGTTATAATAAATAATTAAACCGTATTTATTGAGGCGGTCGGCGATGGCAAACCAGGCGCCCGCCAACAAACCGAATAAAGAAAGATCAAACCATAACGATAACAAGATAAAAACAATTTGATCGGATAACTTTTTATAAGAAAACGGCTGCAGAAAGCCGCCGGTAAAAATATCGTATTTATAATAAAGCAGGGTGAGCTCAAAAAATTGAATAACGATGACCGAAAGAAACACGATCAAAAATCGTCTGAACTTCCAGACTTGGTTTCCCTTAGTATTAGGTGTCACAAATAATTTTCCTCACAACCATGCTTAGCGGCCATTGCAATCATCCGGCAACACAAAGTGTAGTCCAAGAAACGCTTTTCAGCGTTTAAAGGCTTAGCCAAGGTTTGAGGCAGGATGTGCTTTCGGTCGAATCAATCAGATACAATAGATAAAGATATCGGGATATTTTATAGCCGCCCTTCAATGCCACGTTTTAGCGGGCGCCTTTGCCCCACAAGATAACTTCCACGGTATTGAGCATTATCGACAAGTCCAAAAACAAACTGTAATTTTTAACGTAATACAAGTCATACTGCAGTTTCTGGATGGTGTCATGCTCGTCCGCGCCATAGGGATAACAGAGCTGGGCCCAGCCGGTAATGCCCGGTTTTACCCGGTGTCTTTCCGAATAATATGGAATGCGTTCATTAAAACCTTTTACGAATTCAGGGCGCTCTGGACGCGGCCCGACAAAGCTCATGTCGCCTTTTAAAACATTGAAAATTTGCGGTAATTCGTCAATACGATATTTACGGATAAAGCCGCCTACTCTGGTAATGCGGTTGTCTTGCTTTTTTGCCCATTGCGCGCCGTTTTTCTCGGCATCCACGCGCATACTTCTGAATTTAAGCACATCAAAGTTTTGATTACCGTTACCCACTCTGACCTGACGGTAAAAAACAGGCCCCTTAAATCCACATTCCAATTTAATGGCCAGGGCGGTGAGCAACATAAACGGCCAGGACACCGACAAAAGCAACAGACTGGCCAAAATATCGAAAACGCGCTTTTCAAAAGCCCTGAAGCCGCCTTGGGCAAAGCCGTCGCTAAACACCAGCCAGCTTGGGTAAACATCTTCAAGGGAGATAATACCTTGCTCGCGCTCATAAAAAGCCATCATATCCAAAATTGTCATACCGGACATCTTGCAGTCCAGCAAATCATCTAAAGGCATGCCGCGACGTTTATCATCCAGCGCGATCACAATTTCATCGATTTTGTACTCGGCTGTAATGTCGCTGATGGTTTTGTTTTCCGTTTTAATCAGCAAACTTGCCTCAACCACCGGCTGTTCATCAGCTAACGGAACAAATCCAACAATAGTAAAGCCTTTGTGAAAGTGTGACTCATTGACCGAAATCAATTTTTGCGCTTTTTTGCCGCCGCCGATGATCAGCACTTTACGGTTTAAGCTGTCATTGCTGGCAACCCGGTAAAAAATATAGCGGGTCAGCATCATGCCGGTAAAAGCAAAAATCACCGAATACCAAAGCACGCTTCGGGCAATATGAAATTCCGGCAGCAAATAGTAAATAACGATGACACCTAAAATCCCGATGACAAAGCTGATAACACTACGCGCCATCAGCGCGTAATCCTCCTGACTCAGGCTGCGCCGGTATAGGCCCAGACCGGCGCAAGACAAGGTCAACACGGCCGAAAAAATAGCGCTGGCCATGGTGATGTCTTTCTGGCTGTACCAGGATTGAGTAAATAAAAAACGCGCATCGCTGCCGAATTCCATTGCCAGGAAAAACACACTGGCTTCAGCAATCAATAACCAAAGGTAAGCGCTTGAAATATAATGGCGGAAAATACGAATCATCAAAATGCCTTCAGTTACTTAACGAATATCCCGTTAATCCTCTTAGTTTAAACCCCTGTCTTTTAAAAGCTTATCCAGGTGATTGACCGGTATCGCATAAGTGATGCCGCTGGGTTTTGTTAACAGATTTTCTTTGGTTTCCTGCACAAAAACCTTATTGATTACGCCAACCACTTCACCGCTGTCTATATCATAAAGCGGACTGCCGCTACTACCCGGATAAGCAGTTGCATCCAGTTGAAAAACATCATAAGGATTACCTAGCCTTTTAAGCATAGCCGAATTTAATTGGCCCGAGTGCAAACTGGGAATGACTACCGGGCTAATGGCCGACACAATGCCACGGTGAGTGACCGGATACAAACCTAGCACCATACCGATCGGATAGCCGGTAAACGCATACAAACCACCTTCCTTAACTGTAGAAGCTTTGCCAAGTTTTAGCGCCGGCAATTGGCCTTCGGTCAAACTTAAAACCGCAAGATCATGGTCGGCATCGGAAACCAGGTGCTTAGCTAAAATGATTTTATTGTCTTCGCCGTAGCGGAAAAAAATTGCAATCTGTTCCAGATGTTCGACGTCGAGGGTTTTGGGAACCACATGTTCGTTGGTAATGACGGTTTTACCGTCACCCACTACAAACCCGGTTCCCAGCATGATCGCGCGTGGATTGCGCTTGGCCATGTAGGTACCGACAGCAACGATACTGGGCTTGATTTTATCGATTGTAGAAGGCAAAACTTCCGCTGCATACGGTGCTTTGATTAGTAACATAACCAAACTAAAAATAATGCCCGATTTTCCTTTGATTTCTCGCATAGCCCTGAAGTTTAGGTTTGGTAGGAGTATTCGGCTTTATTTTGTAAGCAATTGCTTAATTTTAGCCGTTTATTTTAAAATTTCACCTTTCACAGCGTGACCCAGGTCTAATAAGGCAACAGCAATAACCCATAGAAATAGTAAAGTCAGCCTCGGCGCATCAAAGCAACTGTCAACCCAGCCGACTACGGAAAAACCCGCTAATGCCGACAACAAAATCGAAGCCTCGGGTTGATAGCTTATTCGGCCAAGCAATTTGGCCATCGCGGTAAGCAGCAACAACGCCAAAGAAATCACGCCTGACCAACCTTGCTCGAAATAAACCTGCACCCAAATATTCTTGCTATGCCAGGGCAAATGGTTATCGGTGGCAAACAGCCAGTGATCCAAACCGTGGCTGAAATCGCCATTCGCCAGTAAGTCTCTGCCGGTTTCGTCTATCAGTTCGACGTTATCGATATCAATGACCGTCTCCGGATTTAAGCCCGCAAACAATGCCAGTTGCACGGGCTTGCCAACACCCAGGCGTTTATAGCCTACATTTTCACTGAAAATATCCAGCTCGTGGGTCTGCCACCCCGATTGGTTTGCAGTTTTTACGGACAATGCCAGACAGTTAAACGAATACAGTAGCGACTTCTCGCAAATCGGAATTTCCAAATTGACCGGCTTGCCTTCAGGACTGCGTAAATCCAATGCCAGTCTATAGTGGCGGTGTGCCCTGACATCAATATATTGCCCCATGTACAAGGCATCGCCGCCCTTTAATCGCAGATACCGGTGGTATGACTCGGTTTCGATTTTATAACTGCCGGGCACCACATTTTCGTTATTCAATAAAAAATACGTTCTGGGATAACTGCCTACGCCCATGCCGAACCAGCGGGTTGCCCAATCATTGTCCATCATGTTTGCCGCATCAAGCCAATGATTTTCGCGGATGGCTTTATCTTCATAAACGGTGCTGAAACGCTGCCGGATGACATCGCCCCGGATTGCGGGTATTGTCATCAGAGCAACAACCCCAATCAATGCCAGACCGATGCCCAATGGCCGCCAACGTCCGATCGAACTTTGTGCGCGTGATTGCGACTGGGTATACGCTGCCAGACCGGCTACCAAGACTAAAAATTCCACGACGAAAGCCAAATACCCGCCTCGGGAAAACGTTGCCAGCAACACATAACTACCGGTAAAAAATAATATCAAAGCGGCTGGCCCGCCCCAACGCACCGAATAAAAAAACAACCCGCCGATAAACGGCAGGCTCAGCGCCAGATAGGTCTCGATGTGGCCGCCACCGGTGTGCATGCTGGAAAATAAAGCGCTGATGCGATAAGGCAAGGAAAACTCCCATAACCCGGTAAATACCAGCCGCTCCATCACGGCAAACGCTAGCATAGCCGCCAAACCCAGCAATATGCCGCCGCCCCAATACAATTTAGCGCGGGGATTTTGATTAAACGCCGCCAATAAATAAGGTGCCAGCAAAAACGCCCACAGCACGCCCTTGGCCATGCGTAAACTATTATAATGGCTGTAATAATTATTGAAGGCGTTAATATCGGCTTGCTGCCAGGGCAATAACCCGCGTATCACGCTAACCCAATAAACAAGTATCAAGAGACAAGCGACAGACTTTCCAAGCCCTGGCCATTGAACTTGAATTCCCGGTCTCCGGCACCAGCATACAGCCAGCGTAGTCAAGATGACCAAATCGAATTCATCGACAAAAAACCAGCCGGTCCAAGGCGCAAAATCCATTACCGGCAGCAAAGCGGGAATGACGATCAGCCAAACCTCGGGCTTCTTGATTAAATAATAACCGTAAACCATCAGCATCAAAGCCAAAGCCCAGGGCGCTAGCGGGTATTTAAACAGTAAATACACCACCGCCGCCAGAGCCGACAAACCGGCAATAAATCCAAAATTACCCAGCGCGGTGAACCTGTTCTTAACAGCAATACCTGCTTGTTCTCCCTGTGCCGAGGCTTCAGAATAAAACCGGCTACGGCTAAGCGCTTCAGTTTTACCGGAATTAACCCATTGCAGAACCTGATTTGCCAGGGCGTATGCCCCATATCCGGCAGCGAAAGCAATTAAAACATCGGTAGGATCGGCATGCTTGCCGTCTAAAAACAGCTTACTGATTTCGACAATTAACGCTAAACCTGCAGCACAGGTTCCGGCCAGCCAGCGATTTCCAGCTTGCGTCCGGTTATAACTTGATGCCCACAGCAACAACCCGACCGGAAAATACATACCGACATTGCTCAGCAAGCTGATTAAAGCCACTGGCTCCGACGTGTAATAAAAATAGAAAAACGGCAAAAAATAAGTGTCATGCAATTTTTCCATTGCTACCGGCCACGCCAGCCAATCACGGTCGAGCCAGCCGTTGATAGCCAAAACCAAAATTACATAAGGCAAGATCAGCCTGTTGGCGATCACTTTCAGTGTCCTTAAGCCCTTGCCTCTACCGGAAAATCGCCTTGCCCAACGGTAGCACACCACACCGGCAGCCATACCCACAATACGGGTAATAATCGATGCACCCTGAGCCACTCCGGAAACCAAAAAAACCTGGCTGCCTTCAATTAATACGCCTATAAAAAAGCCGAGCAGGATATTTAAGCTGAATTTATGTGGCACGTTAGGCCATAGGCAGACGAGCACAGCCAGCGGCATAACCGCAAAAGCTTCAACACCATACCGTACCGAACATCTTAAAAAAGTATCTTCGCATTGGTTAAACTCAAAGTTTTCTCCACCGTACTTAAGATCAAGCTCTTGAGCCGAGGTTACAAAATCAAACGGAAATAAACTTAAGCCACCGTAGATCAATATATAAAAAAAGATCGCCGCTTTTACCGATAAAAAATTCCCAAACTTGATATATTTTAACTGCTTGACAACATAATCGCCGGCAACATACCAACCGGCCACACCCAAGAAGGAGCCGAAGCTTTCAGCAACCAAATCGTTGATGGAAACGGTACGGGGAGGAAAAAACAACTGGGTAAACTCAACACTAAAGGCGACGGCAAGGCAGCCGGCCAGAACCAACATAGAAAAACCAAGCCGGGAAACTGTGTGCTTTTGGTAAGTCGCAACCGCTGTCCAAAAAAACCCCAGCGGAATATAGAGCAGAATATTCGCCACCCAGTCGGCCCTGGACGCGATGCCAAGTCTTAACCAAGGAATATGTTGAAAATGGCGGACAGCCGTGTCCCAGGCTAACGGCCGAAAATTTAACGGCACCAGACTGCCGTAAACCACAAAAGCCAGATAAAGCCAAGCTGTTGATAAAAAAGCTGTTTTCATATCGCAATTAGCAGTGATCCTGCACGCACCCGTCAAAACCGCCGGGCTTGTTCAACCTTTGAGCACCGACAACAGCCGCTTTATATTTACCGCTGAACAATCTTCCAACAACGCGGGAAATGCCGCTTCCGCTGCTGTAAACCGATGTCCTTGGCGTGCCAGACTAAATGCCAAATCGAATCGGGCTTTGGCCAGAACCCTAGAAAAACCTGCCTTAACCGGCTTAGGCGCTTGCTTTAACACCGGCTTCAACGACATCAAGGTTTCGACGGTCTTAACTTGAGCGGTACTGCTGTTCGAACGCATCAAACCGTCGTCATGCACGCAATAAAACGCCAAAGGCTCGCAATAGGCGCCAGCCTTGCTGCTAATTGCACATAACCGTATCAACAAATGCAAATCCTCGCCGATGCTGAATCTACGGTCGTAACCGCCTAATTTCAAGAAAGTTTCCCTGGGTAACGAAAATGTTGAAGTATGGCCGAAATAATCGGCGCAGAGTTGCCCCAAGTCTTCGATATTAAGCTCGCATAAACCTTGACTACCAGCCCTGCTCGCCAGTTTTCGGCCGAATTCCGATCCTGAAATCGAACGCCTGAGTACTTCGCCGCTAGGACGGCCCAGCTCATAATCGGCAATAACAAAATCCAATAGGGGATTTTGTTGCAATAGCTCGGCTTGCCTGGCTAAACGTTGCGGATAATACCAATCATCGGCATCCAGAAACGCCAGCCAACGGCCTTTGGCCAGTTGCGCCCCTTGATTGCGAGCCGCCGAGACGCCGGCGTTGTCTTGCCGAAAATAGCGCACACGGTTACCGTAGCCGGCTACCGCTTTGTCGGTTTGATCGGTTGAACCGTCATCGACCACAATCACTTCATAATCAGTAAAAGATTGCGCCAAAATGGAGTCCACCGCACGCGCTAGGGTTGCCTCGGCATTGAAAGCGGCAATGATTATGGAAAACACCGGTTGTTCAGCTGATGACACGGCAACTCCTTGATGCGCTTTAAGTAACGATTAAGAAAAAAACATCTTACAAAAAAAACCACTTCCCTGCCATGCACGAAGCGTCAAAAAATAAGCACTTATCAATCTATTTAAAAAAGCAGCTTAAGCTATAATTTTGTGAACACCTGAAATTTTGGTTAAATTTACCGGTAATGGCCAAGCATTCACCAAAGCGCATACTATACGTGGAAAACGGCATCGGCTACGGCGGTGCCGTTATTTGTCTTAGACATTTAGTCCGGAATTTAGACCCTAATGCCTTTGAAGCCATGGTAGTAACCGGCCGTACCGGCCCTGAATACCGTACCATTGCCGAGGATGCGCATTGGCGGCATATCACTGACCACCACATCGATGTGGTGCGCATCCATCGTGAACTTGACCCTTCGGCTTGGCCTGACCGGGTGCCGGGGTTGCGCTTTATCATTAACCAAATTTTAGCCAGAGCGGACGATCTGGCCAATTTTCTACCGTTTTTTTTAGCTTTATTGCACACTGCTCGACAATTTAAAGCTGACTTGATTCATAGCAATAACGAACCCTTGTGCAACCGGGCGGCATTGTTAACCGGCAAAATTTTAGGCATCCCGACCGTAGCCCACGTGCGTGGAAGTCAACAAGGTTCCCGATTAATGCGTCAGGCTTACGGGTTGGCCGATTGTTTTATTCCGGTATCCCATTGGATTGCCGCCAGCATGCAGGAAAAACTGGCCATACCGGAAGATAAAATCCGTGTGGTATACGACGGCATTGAGCTGGAAAAGCTGGAGCTGTTTAAGGGCCGCGAACAATTTCGCGAGACTTATAATCTGAAAGACGACGACTTCGCCGTCGGTTTGGTCGGCTTGCTAATCCCCTGGAAAGGCCAGCAATTATTCCTGGATGCCGCTCAGCTGCTTAAAAACCGGATTCCCCGGTTAAAAATGCTGATTATCGGCGGCACACCCGACGATTGCGCCGGATACGAAAAAGCCTTAAAAACTCGAGTTAAAGAACAAGGCCTGTCAGACTGGGTTATCTTTACCGGCCATCTTAACGGCATGGCAACCGCCTATAATGGCCTGGATGTAGTCGTCTCCGCCTCGACCGGGCCGGAGCCTTTGGGTACGGTTGTTATCGAAACCATGACGCTGGCGCGGCCGCTGGTCGGCCCCAACCATGGCGGTGCTGCCGAGATGATGGAGCATAATGTTACCGGACTGTTATTCGAACCGGGCAATGCTCACGATCTGGCCGATAAAATCGAAACCTTTTACCGCCAGCCCGAGCTCAGGCAACAATTGGGTGAAGCGGCAAGAAACAAAGCCCTGCAAACGTTTTCGGTGACCACTCACGTGGATCAAATACAAAGCATTTATAACGAATTATTAACCTCTTAACAGACCGCGACTATGAAACTGACCCAATTGATTCCCTGGCGCTTCCGAGGACTCAACCCATTTTTAAACACTTACGGCGACAAATTGCTGTTCGGCAAAATCACTCGTACCCCACCGGTTCAAACCAACCCGGAAGCCAAGGTCGAGGTTCATTCGGCAGTTCCGCACCGATATTTATACGCTTATCTGGTCGCCATAAAATCATTATTGCAGTACCACAACGACCTCTCGGTGGTAGTGCATGATGACGGCAGCCTGTTGGACGCCGATAAAACCTTAATCAGCCAACATTTGCCGGGCTGCCGGATTATCGACCGGGCCGTTGCCGACGCTGAATTCGAAAAACTAAACAATCCGTTTCTATCGAAAGTACGCGGCAGCTATACCAGTTACCTCAAATTATTCGACACCACCTTATTCTGCCGCGCCCAACGGGTGATGATCCTGGATACCGATACCTTGTTTTTGAAACGGCCTGCGGCGATCATAGACTGGATCATAAACGGAGGCCTGCCCTGGTACCACATGGCGCCACAAGGCCGAATGAAAGTTCATAAAGAATTGGAAATCGCTAACTATACCGATTTGCAGAAAGTGCATATCCAAACCCTGATCATCAACGACCTCGACAATATCAACCAAACCCTGAATACCCAATACCATATTCAACAAGGCTTTTGTTCGGGTTTTATCGGCTATGACGCCGACACCATCAAGTTTGATGAATTGGAACGGCTGTTTAAGCTGCTATATGAAAAATTCGGCGATAAAATTTTCCTTTGGGGCGCCGAGCAGACGACTCACGGCTTGATCCTATGCGCCAAAGGTGCCCAGGCGTTACCCATAGAAGACTATTTTGTATTTACTCAAAATAACGCCGATAACGCCAAAGATGGCACATTTATTCATTTTGTGGGCGAAAACAGGTTTTATAATTTGATTTATCCAAAACAGGCCAGCGACATAATAAAAAGACTACGTTAAACCAATGAAAAACCTTTACCGTAATTTAATAAGCTTGCTGGGAACAATAAAATATTATGTGCTAATTGATTTGCGTTACCGCTGGCTGGCTCATTATGGAACCGAACCCGGTATCAACGAAGTCAAAAGAGACATCCCTTTAATCATTAGCTTAACCAGCATACCGGATAGATTCAGCAAAATCCATTTATGCCTGGAATCCCTGTTAAGGCAATCAATCAAGCCGGATTATATTTATCTATGGCTATCAGAAACTGAAACAAAAATCCCAAACAGCCTAGAAAAATTGAAAAAAAGAGGCATAACAATAAGTTTTTGTAAGGATATAAAATCGTATACCAAAATAATATATTGCCTGGAACAAAACCCAAATGCATTAATAGTGACTGCTGATGATGACATCATTTATCCGCCGAACTGGCTGGAAGAACTCTATCTAGCCTATCAAAAACAACCGGAATATGTGCATTGCCACAGAGCGCATTTAATTAATAAAAATACGGATGGCTCAATCAGAGGTTACAAAGAATGGGATTTCAATATACAGGACTATCCTGAAGCATCAAACTTAATATTTCCAACCGGTGTGGGAGGGGTTTTATATGCGCCAGGAATGTTAAATAATGAAGTATTTAATAAGGAATTGTTTATACAAATATGCCCTACAGCCGATGATGTCTGGCTAAAAGCCATGTCGCTTTTAAATGGCTATCAATGCAAAAAAACCAATGCCAATATTAACCTAATAGAAATTAAAGGCACTCAGACAAACGCCTTATGGAAACAAAACACTACGGATGGTGCTAATAAAAATGATATACAAATTAAAGCGGTTTTTAATCACTATAAGTTATATCAAAATTTATAATGGATTTAGATAATTACACCAGAGAAGTTTTTGAATAAGCACTACATTAAAAACCTTACCTTGCTTAGGGCCTTGGCGGCTTTTTTTGTAATCACCACTCATTCGTTAAGAGCCTCCGAAGTTAAATATAGCAATCTTGACGAAGCCGGTTATTTTTTACCGATAAACTTGCTAGACCTTGGAACCTTTGGTGTCTGCTTATTTTTTGCCTTAAGCGGCTGTACTTTATTTATCAGCAATCATAGTAAAGTTAACAAAATGCAAGATGTGGCGTTTTTTTATTTTAAACGCTTCATGAGGATATGGCCGACTTTCATCGTGTCTTTGGTAATCTATTTATTATTTATAGAAATATTTAGGGGTTTTTACACAGCCGATAAAAATTATTGGATAGCCAGGTTTTTAAACGAATACAACTTAAATGATGTAATAAAATACATCTTTTTGGTTTTTAACATAACCGGCCCAAGAGACTTATTTAACGGTCCGTATTGGTCATTGCCGATTGAGTTTCAGTATTATTTGATACTGCCTTTCGCAATGTTATTAATCAAATTAAAACCACTAAAATATATAACACCTATATTGATCAGCGGACTACTTTATTATATTTTTAGCTCAGAATTGATTAAGTTCGATAGAAACGATTTTTTTAAGATGGGATATATGTTTTTTGGTGGTGTTTTAATGTCGTTAATTTATATGAAATTAAAAATAAAAATAGCCAGCCATTTCTTTTTTTTATCGATTATCATTTTAACGCTTATTGCCGGTACCATACAGAATAACTTGCTTATTATCCCTAAACAAATTCCATTTATTAGCGACCCGCTTAATGTACTGGGTTTACTTGCATTGATACTAGTAGCTTTTGCCTTGTTTTGCGATGAATCGAAAAAAGATTTTATATTGTTAAGAATGCTGCATCAATATGGCGAAGTTTCTTATAGCGTATATCTATTTCACATGTTATTTGTCGGGTTATCGGTAATTTTAGTATTGCATATTAATATTAACAACTATATCCTTAAGTTTCTATTTGTTTACATCTTGACTCTGATTTTCAGTTATTATTTCTCAATTTTATCTTATAAGCTGTTTGAACTACCCTCAATGCGTTTTGCGCAAAAAATCACTGACAAACATCACAGAAAAGTAAATTAATAAAACTTAAGTTTTGAATTAATGAAAAACAGCCTTAATCTTGATAAAAAAGCCAACTTTCGCATACCGGGTCTCGACGCTTTGCGTGGCATCGCCGCATTAGGCGTGGCTATTTTTCATTTTCATTATTATTTTGATGCCGGGCCTAATTTTTTAATTCTTCAGCCTTTCTATAATGGCGCCCCATTTTTTGTAGACTTATTTTTTATTCTATCGGGCTTTTTACTGACCCAGGTATATTCGCATATTAAAAGTTACCGTGAGCTATTAATCAGGCGGATTGCCAGGCTATTTCCGTTACAATGGTTAAGCCTGATACTCGTCATGCTAGGCCAATATTACTATAAACTGATTTACGGTACGCCATTTATTTACACATTCAATGACATATATCATTTTATGTTGAATATATTTTTACTCAGCAAACCGGATTGCAGAAAGGCTTTTCTTTCAATGGGCCTTCCTGGTCTATATCGGTAGAATGGATTATTAACTTGATTTTCTTCATTTTCATTAATAAATCCAAACGACTGATTATTGCATCTCTGATTTTAATAGCATCAAGCTTAACTTTAATCGTTGCATTTGTAGGAAATTTAACCTACTTAACCAAGTTATTCGGATTTCTTGATACCGGTCTGCTCAAAGCCTGTTTTGGTTTTTTTATCGGGGTTTTAACAGCAAAACTAGCTAACCTTATCCATCTTAAAAATAGCGCTAACTTTGCTTGGGATGTTATTACATTTTTAAGTCTACCGGCTTTGTTTTATTTTCTTGCCTCAACGTATATCAATAATATGCTTGGCTTTCAATTAGCCGTTGTGGGGCTATTGATGCCGCTGATTATTATATCTGTTGCCAACGGTAGGATATTTAAAAAACTGTTATCCTTAAGACCTTTAACCTGGTTGGGCGATATTTCTTACGCCGTTTATTTATTGCATTTCCCAATCCAAATTTTTATATTTATGTTTAGAAAACATTTGCCCTTCCCCTTAAACTCCGGCGAGGCTTTGTTATGTTATTTAGTGTTGGTAACCAGTATTTCGCATTTAGTTTTTGTTTATTTTGAACGCCCGGCGCAGACTTATGTTCGTAACAAATTACGCCATTTTCCATTTATTGCCGCTAAAGCCGTTTAATATTACTTATGCGTTTAAGGCTGCTAACAAACTGATTTTATTTTTTTTGCTGCTGAATTTCGGCAGTTGCTTTGCCGCCGGTTCTGTTGATCTTTTCATTTTGGCGGGACAGAGCAACATGCAAGGTTATACGGGAGACGCCCGATTTTATC
>PERF01000038.1 GCA_002928495.1 Methylobacter sp.
AAAAATTAAAGTATGTTTTTTGGTAAAAAATTGCCAGAGAAAGATTTGATTATTATTGTGATAAATCAACAAAACTGTAACAAATTCTCTTCTTTTTGCTGCTTATCATTAAAAGAAAACCACATTCACTGCGCATTTATGCGTGGTTTGAGCGTGGCTAAAATATGATGAAATGTGATCCGGCGTAGGCTTAGGTGAAGCGTTGAAGAATAACTTTGAGCACTAACCGTGTTAAGGCAGTTAAATGTAGAGGGGGATTTTTTTAGATAAAAAAAATCCGCATAAGAGAAATCTTATGCGGATGTCAAAGCATGCCCCATTAGGGCTTTATTCTATTTTGGCTTAAGCGCTGAACTGGATAGTTTAAATATCGCTATCAGTAGTATCGAAGTTATTAGCCGTAGTTGTATCTAAAGGTTGTAAAGCATGGCCGTAAACGAAGTTGGCAATGTTATTACCTTGAGTGATACCGCCGGTTTTATCGAATGACCAGTGGATACCCAGGTAAATACGGCTTTGGCCGTTTTCTTCTTCAGCTTGTGACAAGTTGGCAAAAGTACGCGGAATCAAAGGACGCACATTGCCTTGGTTGTCTTTGTTGAGGCCGTTAAACTCGTCAGACACGAAAGTAAACTTAATATTGTCGGTGCCGTAGAAGTTACGCAAGGTTTGGAACAATGCACCGCCGAACGTGGCATGGCCTGATGGATAGGCTGGGAATGGCGGAGTAAAGTTTGGACCGGTCAGGTTGGTAGCAGGGCCACCCAGTGGATGAAAATCTGCATCCAGTTGAGTGTTTGGGTTGTTGTCGGTGTCTGCCCCGCGGATACCACCCACTGGACGCCAGTATTGGTAGAACCATTTGGAATCCCAGCTGGCGATACCGGCATCGGCCATGGACAAGTTAACCAAAGCCAATAAACGCGCCAGTTTCAGAGCGTTGTTGGTGCGTTTGGTGGCAGCGATTTTGATGGCAACTTGGTTGTACAAACGTGGAGGCGCGCACAAGCTGGGAACGCCGTCGTAAGCCCAGTAGGTACCGGCTATAGTTTGGTCTGCAGTACGGGTGGTTGGTGTGTATTCACCGTCGCCGCCCTTTTCTTTCACTTCGTTGAAAGCCGTAGTGTATTCAGGGCTATTCAACGCTGGTGGAGGAGGCAAGCGGAATTGGCTGGCGGAATTGATCACGAAAGGTCTGACTTCAGGCCAGTGCACACCCAACGCAATCGGCACCCGGCTGATTGGGTCTTGGCGCCAGAAACCTGGGTTAGGATTGGTGACGAAAGTACCACCTTCAGTACTCAAACGCTCTTCAGCAACGGCAGAACCGTCGTTGGCACGCAAAGCCAAGATAGCGGCAGCGGCTTTTTTACCCAGTTCGATACCACGGGTTTTTTGTCTGCTGTTAGGCAATTGGTTTAAGTCTAAAGCCAATTGGGTGTCGAAAGTGGCTTTTTGTGAAGGATACAAGGAAACCAAAGTATCGTGTGCGGATTGTGCAATGGCGGCACGGCGGCTGGTAGGTTGGGTTACTTTTGGCAAGCCGGTGTAGCTTTCAAATTTGTTGTCGATGGCATTCAAGGCGTCAAACATGGCAACATGGATAATACCCATGGCGCGGCTGGCACGGGTGGGGCCTAATTGTTCGCCGAATACGCGGGTTTCACCGGGTGCAACCGGCGTGTGGTCCAAACCGGTGGCATCAATCGCGACGCGGTTCCAATTTTTTAAGTAAGTAGCCGGTGTGCTGGCAACTATACGGGTTTGAACGCTAACCGGTGCAGGGTTGGCTAAAAATTGCGATTGAGTATCGAATTGTTGACCGAGGGCCTCAGTTGCGCCGCCAGTAAAACCAGTTGTTTCAGCCGACCAGGCTGGAGCCGCCAAGCATGTGCCGGCAGCGATTGCAGTAGCCAGGGCTAACCGCTTTAACGCATTGAACTTCATAAATTATTCCTCATTTAAACAAAGATTAGGAGATCAAGCACAATAAGCAATCGAGTCCAAAGCACGGTGGCTTTGCTGACTCAATTGAGTTTTCCCATCAGCTAGTCCGCAGCTATTGCGCCGGCGGATTTAGCGAAGACAAGAAACTGGCGGCTTTCCGTTTAAGTGATTTGTGTAATGCTAAAGCATGAGCATTGACTGACAGGTAACGGAAAGCCTGCGGCCGGCAGGTAAAAAACACCTGCCGGCACACATCACTAAACTTTTAAAATATTCAAAGCTTAGTCATAAGAGTATCGCAAAGCTGTGATGATAATAACGGTGCAGACCTTAACGAGCGGTTAAGCTTTTGTTAAATTTGTGTGACAGTTAATGCTTACAGCCAGCATTATTTGCAGGATTATGGCGAATTACTGCCGCAAGATTGTGAAACTTCGGCGGCGAATGCCTTGATTTGCCGGTTTGAGCCCATCACCACCAACACATCGCCGGCTTGCAGGTTAATCTCCGGTTCGCCGATTAAAAAATGCAGTTCCTCGCCGGAATCTTTATCGACCACGCCGATTACCAATAAATGATGTTTTTGTTGCAGGTTAAGCCGGCTAATACGGCAGTTTTCCAGGGTTGAGCCGCACGGGATTTCAATTTGTGCGATATTCAAATCGTGCTGGCCGAACACAGTTTCGTCCAAAATATTGGTGATTTCGGGTTTGATCAGCATTTGATGGGTTTTGGTGCCGCAGATTTCGTAAGGATCGATGATTTTGTCGGCACCGGCCGCCAGGAGTTTTTCCGCCGAATCCGGATCATCGACAATGGCGATAATGTTTAGAGCAGGGTCCAAAGCGCGTGCGGAGATGGTTAAAAACACGTTATCGGAATCTTTGGGGAAAAAACAGAATAACACTTCGATATCGCCGCCTATGCCTATGGCTTTAAGGTCGTCGTCGTTGCGAAAATCCAGGATGTGGCTTCGAAGCCTTGTTCCAGTGCCTGGGCGGCCTGAGTTGGGTCTTTAACGACAAAAACAATTTGGTATTGCTCGGGGTTAAGCCGGTGCATGGTCTCAAAGGCCATTTGGCTGTAACCGAACAAGGCTATGCGTTTCATAAATGATGGCCCCGTTGCAAGCGGCTTTTTTCAATCAGGTCGCGGAAATAGTCAATGCTGAGTTTACGGCCTAACACCACCAGCAAATCGCCTACCTGCAATTCAAAATGCGCTGCCGGATTAAAGTAAAAGCACTGGTTTTTAACCGGGTAGCGGTTGTCGTGGCGGTCGTGCGCCGGATGATTGCTAATGACCCCGGCTAGCATCAGTTTGCGCTGGTCGAAATTTAAGGCGGCGATGGTCTGTCCGGCCAAAAAGCAATTTTCATGTACGGGCACGGTTTCCATGACAAATTGTTTTTTCTCGCTGAGTATGCCGAAAATGGCTTCGAACGCTACCGGCTGGCCCAGGTATTCCGCGATAACCATGCCGGCGATTTCAAACGGCTGGATCACGTCATTGGCGCCGGCTTGATACAGTTTTTGCACACTTTCCCGGCTATTGGCGCGCGACAAGATGCGGATCTGCGGGTTGAGGTGGCGGCTGGTCAAGGTGATGTAGACATTGGTGACGTCGTCCCCGGCCGTGCAAACCACGGCCGAGGCGTTGGTGTTGATGCCGGCATTGATCAGCACGCTGTTCTTGCTGGCATCGTCCAAAATGGCCGGGTAGCGCAAGTGTTTGGCTTTGTTGATTTTGGTCTCGTCGGGGTCTATCACCACGAAGGCCTGCCGGCTGTTTTGCAGGTGCCCGGCGATATGCTGGCCTACGCGGCCGAAACCGCAGATGATGATGACATGTTCCCGGCGCTTTAGCTCCAGATAGACTTGGCTGGCGCGCATGTCCTGCATTTTGTCACTGAAGGCGGACACGATGATGGAGGTGAAAAACGAGATAAAACCCAGGCCCGAGAAGATCAAAGCCATGGCGATCAGCCGCCCGCCCGTGGTATGCGGGGAAATATCGCCGTAACCGACAGTAGCCAAGGTGACCACGGACAAATATAAGGCTTCGAACAGATTGTGCACTTGGCCGCCGCTGCCGGGGTTTTCGAATAAATAAAGCCCGGTGCTGCCGATAAAAATCAAAAAGCTTAGGAAAATTCCCAGGGTGTACAGCTCGAAGCGTTTGGTGGACAGGATTTCGGCAAACAGTTTAATACTGCTTAAGTACCGGAACAGCTTGAACAGCCGGAATACCAAAAATACCCGCAGCACACGCAGTTCGCGGTAGCTGGGCAAAATCGCCAATAAATCGATTAAGGCCAGCGGCGAAATGATGTATTTGAGTTTTTTGCCGGCCATGCCGGCGATGACTTTGAAGCCTTGAAAAGGTATGCCCAAATATTGGGCTCTTTCATAATGCTCGATGATGAGCTTGTGGTTGTCGCTGCATATCCACAAACGCAAAACATACTCAGCGATAAACAAGCTGACGATGGCGTGTTCGTACCACTCAACCGCACCTACCTTGCCTTCGGCTTCGCTGATTAAAAGAAAGACGCTGGTGATAACCAAGGCGATCATCAGCACGTCAAAATACGATTTCAGACGGCTGTCGGGATTGTCCAGAAGATTACGGAAAAACTGCTTGCCGCGTTGATAGCGCGGCGAGGTTTTTAAATAATAGGCAAAATAAACAAGCGCTCGCGTCAACATGGTTTTCGGTTAGTTAATCGCTGTCGAATTCGGCATTTAATTTGATGCGTTGAGAAAATCCGGCCTGGGTTTCAATGCTGAAAATTTGGGTTAGTTTCTGTTTGATGACCAGCACGCTTTGCTTGGCAAACAAGCCGACTTTGGCCCCGACATAAAAATCCTTGTTCAGGTGCTGGCCGATATTAAGCAGGCTTTTTTGCAAGGTTGCGCCTTGCTGCAATTCAAACGTATCGACGCCCAGTTTATCAGTAAGCCAGGATGCTTGTCCCACCCCGTATGCCAAAGCTGCACCGGCCAAGGCGCTGCTGTCGGATTGGCCGGCCTGATCCAAGGATTGGCCGGTGACCAGGTACGCCAAGGCTTCGGTTTCCGGCAAGGCAGGGTCGGCGCTGATTTTGGTCTGCGGCGCCGACAAGGCGCCGGAGACTGAGAGAATAGCCGTGGTTTTTTGATCTTTGGAAACCCGGATGGCTTCCACATCCAGCCAGGGATTATCGATAGGGCCGTTAAAAATCAAATGGCCTTTGCGCACGGTTAAATCCTGCCCGTAACTTTTGTAAGTGGCTTTAACCATTTCCACGCTGCCGGTCACTTCGGTTTTGCTGCGGTTTTGGTTGAGCCGGAGGTTGCCGGTGAGTTGGGCTTCCAGGCCTTGGCCGGAAAAGTGCACATTTTGCCCCAGGGTGATCGCGATGGCGGCGTCTATGCCGCCGGATGCAAAGCCTTTGGGCTGCGCCTGGGTTTCACCGACGATGCGTTCATCGGCGCTGACGGCAATCGCGTTGTCCGGCAGTTTTTTCAGGCTGATCAGAGCCTTGGGAATGGCTAAACGGCCGCTGACCAAGCCTTTGTTTGGGCTGAACATCAGTTTGAGATCGGGTGATACGGCAATTTGGGCATCGGTGCGTTTGCTGATTTCAAAATCGTTACCGGTGAGTGCCAGCTGCAGCGGCCATTCCAGCTCAGGATCAAGCGTCAGCATGCCTTCAAGCTTGACCAGGCCGGCACCGGATTTGGCGCTGCCGAAAATACGCATGGGGCTGCCGGCATCGGCCGGCGCGTAGGCAATCAAATTCACATCGCGCAGTTCCAAGCCCAAATCCGGCACTTTGGCCTGAGTGTTGACCAGACTCAGATTGCCTTGCCAGCCCGGTTTTTGAAGCGTGCCGCTGACGGTTAAATCGGCTTTGAATAACCCGCTGAGTTCGGATAGCTGGGGCACAAACGCATTGAGGAGGCGGAAATTGTGCACATTGGCCAGCACCGAGCCGGCGATAGTCTGCTGCTTGTCCAGCGCCAGACTTAGCTTGGCGCGCGCGAAATCGCCCGCCGGCAGCGACAGATCCAAGCGCCCCTGCACGGTATTGCGTTCTAGGGTACCGGCCAGTTCGGCGAGCTGTATGGGCAGTTTGTCGTTACTGGGCGGCGGCATGGTTAAAACTGCGGCTTCCGGCATGTCGATGCGGTAATGGCCGTTGAGGATGCCGCGTTGCTTGTGGATGGCGGCAGTCAGGTTAATCTTGCCGTTAAGCTGCATTTGCGGTGGTAAATACGGCTGCAACAGCGTCGTGGGCAGGTCGTTGGCAGTTGTGGTTAAATCAAAGTTGCCACCGGCCAGATACCGTCCCGAACCGCACCAATGCGCTTGTGCCTGCACCAGGCAGGCTTCGCTGAAGACGGCATCGATGCCGGTGGTTTGGGGTATGAGTTTAACCGCTACCGGCCCGGCCAACTGCCAGTTACCGACGTGCGGATTCGCCAGCTGCAACCGGCTGAGTTGGCCTTGCCAGCCGGCGTTGCGGTATTGCCCGGCCAGACTTAAATCCAGGTTCAGCGCTTGGCTGTGCAGCGTCAGATCGGCTTTATGATTGCCGGGATTGCCGCTGGCATCCAGTGTGACGGATTGTGCGAGCGGGCCTGAGGCATCCCGGATATCGCCCACAGACAAGCCTAGCGTGGAGGTTGCTGAGGGTTCAGGATGGTAATCCACCGCCAATTCCAGGCGGCCGCTACGGTAAGGGGGGACGCCGAGGTTTTTGCCTTGGGCTTTGAATTCGACGGCAGGGTTCTGCCACGCGCCTTTAAGCGAGCCTTCGCCGTTTAAACTTCCGCTTAAACTTGGCCACAAGGTGTTCAGTGCCGGCAGTTTCAGACTGAGCGCCAGTTCGCCTTGATTTTGGCCCAAGCTGCCGTTGGCGCTTAAGCGGTTGGTTCCGGCGTTGAGGTTAAAGCTATCCAGCTTGAGCTGATTCCCCGCCAGTTGAAATCTGCCGCTGCCGTCGAACGCCACGGTTTTTAACTTGCCGTCCAGGCGTTTCAAGTCCACGGCCAATGCTAAGGCGCCGTTGTTCCAGCTGCCTTGCAAGTGACTGTCCAGATTGATTTGGCCGGGCAGTGGCGCATACAGCACGCCGGGATTAAAGTGCTCGCCGGCGACATTAACATCGAATTGAATGCCGTTTTGCCAGCCGATATCGCCGCCGATTTGCAAATTTCCGTCGGCCGAGGTCAACACCAGCGGCGCCAGCTTGATGGTCTGCGTGCTGCCTTGAGCGGTTAAGCTGAGTTCAGCTTGCTTAAGATACGGCGGATTCAGCTGCGCGCCCAGCGTGATAGTGTAGGCATCGATGGAACCATTGAGCGTAAAACGGCCCTGCCCGCTTTTAAACTGTGCCGGCTCGCCGGCCAACGGCCATTGCAGGTTTTGCCAGCCGCCGGTGACGGCAAACCGGGGTTGGCCGGTCAGGTTTTCCAGCACGCCGTCCAGTTGGGCATCGAAGGTTCCCGTGGTTTGGCTGTTGATGATGAGTTTGAGCAAATCGCCTTGCGCTCTAAGATTGCCTTGCCAATGTTCGCCGGTTGGCAATGCTGCCTGCCAACCGGCATTGATGTTTAACGGCAGGTTTTGAGTTAGCCCGATTTGGCCTTGTACCGTGGTTTTAACATGGTAGGCATCGGTTGCCAGCCGGGTGAGCTCCAGGTTATTGCCCTTGAGGGAGGCGGCCAGTTCAACTTGGTTGATGACAAAGGTTTGCTCGGAGTTGGTGAAAGCCAACCGGGTAATTTTAAGGTCGTCCACCCGAATCGCAACCGGCACCGCGAATTGGCTGAAATCAAAAGTGGAGGCGGATTCGGTTTGCGATGGCTTGGGCAGAGTGATCGAGATAGCATCCAGCGCCAAAGTCTCAATGTGCAGCCGTCCGGCCAACAATGCTTGGGGTTGCCAGGCCAAGCGCACGGAACCCAAGCTCAGGCGTTGCGTGTCGTCTTCGAAGTTGACCGCTTCCAGAGATAACCGCCCCAGCAGCTTACCCTCCACTTTGCCGATACTCAAACCGGTTATCCGCTTCTGCGCTTGGGCGCATAGCCAGCGGGTGCCGCTTTCGCTAGCCGGAATCGAAAATACCAAGACCAGCGGCAGCATGATAACCGCGAGTAAGCCTAAACGAATGCCGATAACCCGCTTCATAAGCGTGAACCGGTGGCGAAATGGATTTGAAACGAGGATTTGGCCTCATCCAGCGGGATGGCGAAATCCAGCCGAACCGGGCCTATGGGCGAAAACCAGCGCACGCCCAAACCGACTCCGGTTTTAAGCTGAATATCGGTGCTGTTAAAGGCATTGCCGGTGTCTACAAACAAGGCCGCCGACCAGTCCGGCAGCACCGGTTGTTCGTATTCCAGGCTGAACGTGCTCAAATACTGTCCGCCGACGACCGCACCGGTAGCGTCGGTAGGGCCAAGTTCGCGGTAGGCGTAGCCGCGCACGCTGTTGATGCCGCCGGCGTAAAACCGGTAAGTGGTGGGTAGTTTGTTGAAAGGATCGACCAGAGTGGCGCCCAGGTCCGCGCGGGTGATCAAGGTGCCGCTGCCGAATCCGGGTTGCAGCCAAGTGGCGGACACCAAACCTTGCAGGAAACTCACGCTGGAGATCAAGCTTTTATGGCTGCCACCGACATCGGCTTGCACGCGGTAGCCACGGGTGGGCCTGAGCAAATTGTCGGATACCGAGCGCAGCCAGCTGGCGTTAGGCACCAGCAACACGGTTTGCTCGCTGGTGCCGCCGGTGGTGTAATCTTCGTAGCTGTAATCCAGCGCCAGGGTTTGTTTCCAGCCGTTTGGGTAAGCATGTTTAAGGCGGCCACTAAGCTTGGCCAAAAACGACCGGTAACTGTCGGTATCCTCGCGTTTTAAGCCCGCACCCACGCTGAAGGAATCGGTGGCCGGATTGTCCAGCGGGATGTTGTATTCGACGTCGGCCGTCGATTGTACCGGCGACAAGTCCAGGTTGGCGGTTAAATAATGGCCGCGCGTATTGATCCGCCGGTTAATAAAATTGCCGCTTAGCAACGGGCCGATGTCGGTATCGAAACCCAAGCCCGTTGAGTAATGGTATTTGGGTTTGCTTTTTAAAATGATATTCACCGGCACTTTGCCGTTATGGCTGGCATCGACATCCGGGTCAATGGCAACCGTTTTGAAATAGCCGCTGTTGGATAACGCGGTATAGGTTTTGGCAAGCTGCGGGCCGCTGTAATAATCCCCGGTTGTTATGGGCAGGTATTTGCGTACGAATTCCGGGTCGAGTTTATCCTGTTCGATGGTGATGGTGCCGAATTGCAGGCGTTTGCCGGAGTGGTAATCCAGCGTAACCACCGCGCTATTGCGGTCTTTGTCCACCCGCAATTCGTGGCGGGTAAAGCTGCCGTCCAGATAACCTTTTTCATCGGCCAGCGCTTCAATCCGGCGCTTCATTTTTTCGTAGTGGTTGTGCTGTAAGGGGTTGCCGGCTTCGGCTTTCAATTTGGCGGTCAATTTTTGAAAATCGGGGTCGTCAAAGGCTTCCCCTGAAATGTTGATATTGACGGCTTCGATCACAGTCTGGCGGCCGGGAGCAATATTAAAAGCGGCGCGCCAGCAATCCGGATTGAAGGTTAAAGATTTTTCCCAGTCAGCCCGGTAATAGCCGACGGCGCGCAGAGCCTGGTCAATTTCGCTATCGGCTTGGGCGAAAAACTGTTTGATTTTCCATTCCGGGCTGGTGCAGGTTTCCTTGTTCAGCGACAACGTTAATAACACATTGTCCTTGGGCAGGCCGTCGACGCCGGTAATTTCAATGTCCGCTCTAGTTTCCTCAACTTCAGTTACCAGAAACAGTGTAAGCGCGAGAAAAATATTCCGGTTTAAAACCGGAGATCTTCTCAGGCTGAACCGGTCGGCCCTTCGATTGGCGAAAAATAAACTTAGCACCCTGGTGGATTAAGTTGAGTCATTGGTTTTTGACTCTAACAACTTTGTCGTGGAATGACAAATGCCGAGGCTGCTTCGGTTATGGATTGTTATCGGGGAACGCTAACGGAAACACTAAAAAGTGATTTAACCTCAGGCATTTCAAGGTTGTTTCAAACGGAATCAATTACTTAGCTTTTGTTGTTAGTGTGTTGAAGGAATTAATCAAGGTATTGATTTTTACCCTGATTAATCTCGCTAGGATATTGAAATTTGGGGAGTTTAAAAAAATCGGCGGCGGTGTGGGTATGGCTGACTGAGCGCTGTTAAGAAAACAGCTGTTGAGAGTTTTTTTCATTTTTATTTTAAACTAAGATAAATTATTGATCAGGCCCACAAATTTTTTTCGTGCTGATTCCGTTTACGGGCGTTTTGCTTCTTGCGTCGGCTGGATCAGGTCTTTCGGAATACCGGTAATGTTGTGGGCCGGGTTAATAACGCGCCCGGACCGGGTATTATGCATCAGCTCAAATTTTCCTTAATTGTTCACGGAGACAATAATTTATGGGTGTTTCACATGTTCCCCGCAAAGTACCTAGCGATCATTTGAAAAACAATGACAGGTTTAGTGCGGTCTATACGCGCTTTAGAAACATTTCAATTAGTGAAAAAATTTTAAATACTTGTCTTTTGGTAGTAATCGGCATCGGTTATTGCGTTGCGTTGGCAAATTTGTACTACAGCCTTCAGGGCTTTGACGGTAAACCCGGTTTATCGATTGACGATGTGGTCATCCATTACCACGGCGCGGCTGGCCAGACCCGCCTTGGCGCAGCCATCAACGGGCCCATGGAGGCTAATTTAAAATATAAAAGCGATAAAAATGTGATTTTGAAATGGCTGCAACAAGGTGCAACGCAAGAAGAATACGACGACCATGTGGCCGCCATATTTAACCGGGACTGTATCGTTTGCCATTCACCTGAAGTCAACCCTGCTTTGCCGAATTTGACCAATTTCGCCGGGGTTTCGGAAGTGACGCGTGCAGGCGGCGCAAGTTTACCGGCTTTGATCCGGGTGTCTCACATTCATTTATTCGGCATCGCCTTTATTTTATTTTTTATCGGCCGGATATTTTTGCTCTGCGATATGAATGTCATGGTTAAGCGTATAGTCGTGGTGATTCCGTTTGTCGCCATGGTGGTTGATGTCATGTCATGGTTTATTGCCAAGTATTTCCCACCTTTTGCTTACGTTGTGGTGGCAAGCGGCGGTCTGATGGGTCTGTCCATGGGCACGCAAATTCTGGTCAGTATTTACCAGATGTGGTTTTATTCCAAAACCGGCAAAGAGCATCCCGTTACCTAACGCTCAGTTTTTTTGAACCTGATCACTTTATTCAAGGGATTCAGGTTCAACTCGTCGATCACAATGGCGGGGTTTGCGCTGAGTACGTAATCCACGGCTTGGGCGATGTCTTCGGGGGTCAGGAAATTAGTGGGGTCATCGCCCGGCTCGAAATCCAGCACGTCGAAAAACCCGGTTTTAACCATGCCAGGGTTGATCAGACACACTCTAAGCCCGCTTTTGCCGCATTCCTCGCGCAAGGCCTGGGCAAAGCCACGCAAGGCAAACTTGCCGGCACAGTAAACAGCGCCTTTGCGAGCCCCTTTGAGACCGGCTTCCGAACCGATAATAACCAGATCGCTACGGGCTTGTTGCTTGAGCGCCGGCAGCAGGGCGCGGATCAACATGGCTTGCCCGGTGAAATTGACGGCCATGAGCTGTTCTATCTGCCGGTAGGAAAATTGCTCCAAATTGCCGAATTGGCCGTAACCGGCGGCCAGCACAACGGTATCCAGGTCCGGCAACAAAGCCGCCAGGGCTTTAAGCTTGGCCGGCAGCCCGGCTAAATCGGCGAAATCCAATTCGAAACCGGAAAAATTTGTCTTGGCTTGGGTAAATTTTGCCACGCTACGCGAAACCCCGACGACCCGGTGCCCCTGCATGACGAGTTGGCGGGCAATGGCCCGGCCGATGCCGGCACTGGCGCCGGTGACCAGCACGGTTCTTAACTTCGGCATGGGAAAAACCGGTGTTCGGGGATATAGGTTAAAAGTTCAACCCGGCAAAATTCCAGCATAGCGTCGGCCAATTCGTGGCGGTACGACACCATGCCGTTTTCAAGCGCGAGCGGCCCGGCAAACAAGCGGGCATCGGGATACAGCTTGTGCATTTTTTTAAAATAGCTGTCCGGCAGGCGGAATGCGCCCAGGCTTACCGAATGCAGCCGGGCCGGGTCCAGCCGGGTAAAGACTTGGGCGAACAGCTCCCGGTACAAGTTTTGGTAATCCGCCTGATAAATCAACGGGTCAAAGCGAAGGCCGATCTGCCAGCCGTGCGCTTGCAGTTTAGCCAGCGCATCCAAGCGCTTGCTTAGCGGCGGGGCTTTGTCTTCAACCTTTTCGGCGATGGTTTCAGGGTTAAGGCTGAATGCTACCACGCAACGCGGCAGGGGCTCGCGGTTGAGCAGGTTTCTAATCTGGGTGCTTTTGGTGCGTAGCTCCAGCCAGGCATTGGGCAGCGTCGCGAAAAACGGCAAAAACTCGTCGGCAAAGCCGGTGACCGGCTCCAGGGCCAAGCTGTCGGCATCGTAACCGGAGAAAAAGTACAAGGCTTGCTCAGGGTGCTCGGCGCATAAGTCGGCAATAGCCTGCTGAAAACTTTCGTAATTGACGAAAACCACGTAGTGCGCCGATTGGTACATGCCTTGTAAAAAGCAATACCGGCAGTCGTACAAGCAGTTGAGCATGTGCGAGAAGTAATAATTTTTACCGCCGCCTATGCCGTAACCCGAAGGCGCTTCCAGCACAAAATTTTTGAATTTTTCCGCCAGAATCAACGCCGGTTTGAGTTTTTGCAGGCGAAAATTCTGTGCTTTGGGATTGAACACTTCACCGTAGCGCGCGCAATCGATCACCCGCGCCCCTGGAAAGCGGGCCATGATGGTTTGTGTGCGCGGGTGTTCGCGCACGGCGTGTTCTATATATAAGGTATCGATCATAAGCGCTAAATAACAGACTTAGCGCATTTTAGCTTAATTAACTTGTGATTTTTTGCACTGCCACCATTTAGGTTAGAATAATGAATAACTTTGGAAGATTCTAATGAAGACACAAAAAATCGGTTTTATCGGCGGTGGCAATATGGCCTCCAGCTTGATCAACGGTTTGGTGGCCAGCGGCCATGATCCCGCGCTGATCTGGGTATCGGACATCAACCCCGACATTCCCGCAGCGTTAACCAATGCCTTGCAGGTCAATACTGCGCAGGATAATGCCGAAGTGGTGGCGGCCGTGGATGTGGTAGTGCTGGCGGTCAAACCGCAAACTTTAAAAACCGTGGCGGAAAATCTGGCCGGTCATATCCGCATTCGTCAGCCTTTGGTGGTTTCGGTAGCGGCCGGCGTCAGCCAGGCCAGCCTTGCTGTCTGGCTGGGCGCGGAGACTGCAATCGTGCGCTGCATGCCCAACACCCCGGCCTTGGTTTTAACCGGCGCCAGTGCGTTGCACGCCAATGCCAATGTCAGCGACGCCCAGCGCGATCTGGCGGAAAATATCATGCGCTCGGTGGGTATCACCTTGTGGCTGGAACAGGAAAGCGATATCGATGCGGTAACCGCAGTTTCCGGCAGTGGCCCGGCGTATTTCTTCCTGCTTATGGAAGCCATGGAAAAAGCCGCCCTGGAGCTGGGTCTGGAAGAGTCGGTTGCCCGTTTGCTGGTGCAGCAGACGGCTTTGGGGGCTGCCAAAATCGCTTTGGAATCGTCAGAGACACCCGAACAATTGCGCCGGCGCGTTACCTCGCCGGGCGGCACCACCGAACAAGCCATCAACGTATTTGAGCAAGCCGGACTGGTTGCCTTGGTGTCCAAAGCCATGCACGCGGCGCGAGACCGATCAATTGAATTATCTAAACCTTCGGAGAGCAATTAATGGGATCCAGCTATTTTACAGATCCGGTCATACTGGTTATCGATTCGTTATTTTCCCTATACATCATGGCGGTAATGCTGCGTTTTATGCTGCAATGGTGTGGGGCCGATTATTACAATCCGATTTCACAGACATTGGTTAAAGTCACCCACCCGCCCTTGCGGATTCTGCGGCGGTTTATCCCGCCCATCGGCAAAATCGACACATCCTCGATAGTGTTGTTGTTTAGTTTGCAAATGCTGGATGATTTTTCGGTGCTGTTGCTTAAAGGCGTAGCCATTGGTTTTGGCGCTTTGGCGATTTTATCGGTGACCCAGTTGCTTACCCTGCTGATCAATATTTTTATTTTTGCGGTGATAGCGCAAGCGGTTTTAAGCTGGCTCAACCCCGGCACGTTTTCGTCGGTTGCCTCTACGCTGTACAGTTTAACCGAACCTCTGCTTAATCTTTGCCGCCGGTTTTTGCCGGATTTTGGCGGGATTGATTTTTCGCCTTTGCTGGCGCTGTTATTTTTACAACTGTGCAAAATGATCATTTTGCCGCCTTTGCACGAGCTTGCCAGTTTGATCGGTTAAAACCCCGCCATGCGGCTCTGTCCGCATGGCTAGCCGGCCCCTCGCTAAACCTTTTCAGGTGATCCTGGTCTTACAGCTGAGGTCTTGCTTAGAAGAGCTGCCAAGGTTTTTTTCTGTGCTATCTTTAGTTTAATAAATAGCAGTTATCCAGTTTTATGCGGACTATACCGTTTCTGACAAGTTTAATTTTGATTTTAGTCGGTTTGCCGGCGGGTCAAACCGCGCATGCTAAACAGCTTTATAAATGGGTGGATGAGCACGGTAATACCTATTTTTCCGATCAAGTGCCGCCCGAACATGTGCAATACGGTCGCCAAACCTTAAACGAAAAAGGCCGGGTGGTTAACTCGTTGGAGCAAGCCAAAACCAAAGAGCAGCAAGAATTGGACAAACGCCTGCAAAAACTCCGGGCCGAGCAGCAAAAAATCATTGCCGAGCAAAAATCGCACGACAAAGTCTTGCTCAGCACGTTCCGCAGCGAAGCCGATATGGAAACCATGCTCAAGGGCAAATTGCAAACTTTGGATGCCCAGGAAGGCGTGTTGCAAGGCAACCTCAAGCGGCTGCAAAACCTTTTGGAAGGCAAGCATAAAAAAGCTGCGGTATTCGAACGCAACGGGCAAAAAACGCCCCAGGCGGTGCTGGATGAGATCAAAGGCCTGGAGGGGCAGATTGATCAGGCCAAGGCGGAAATCAGCAAGCACCTGGAACAGCGCGCGGAAACCCAAAACAGCTTCAAGGCCGATATCGAACGCTACCGGTTTCTGACCCAAAGCGCGGGGCAAGGCCAGGCGCAGAACTTAAGCGATAAAACCGCCCAGATCAAAGCCGCCGACGAGCTGGGCTTATACGATTGCGATAACGACAGCGATTGCACCAAGGCCTGGGAAATTGCCCGCGGGTTTATCGAGCATTATTCCACAACCGGCAACGACGTCGCCAACGATAAGCTGATCCTGTCGCGCGCGCCGGTTAACACCAACGATTTAAGCCTATCGGTGTCCAAGGTGCAGGGACGCGATAACCACCAGCAATTGTTTTTGGATATTCGTTGCCAGCAGTCATCGGCGGGCGATGAGTTATGCGCGGGCGAAAAAGTCAAAGCCATCAGAAAAAGTTTCCGACAATTTATCGAACAAGGCCTAGCGGCCGATCAATAAGGTTCCCACGCCCTGGTCGGTAAACAATTCCAACAGCACGGCGTGGTCGACCCGGCCGTCGATGATATGCACGCTGTGCACGCCGCCTTTAAGAGCGTCGGTAGCGCAGCGGGTTTTTGGAATCATACCGCCGTAAATCGTGCCGTCGGCAATCAGTTCGTCGATTTTGTTAACCGATAACCCGGTCAACAGCTGGCCTTGTTTATCCAGAATGCCCGGAATATTGGTCAGCAGAATCAGTTTTTCGGCTTTCAATACTTCCGCCACTTTCCCAGCCACCAAATCGGCGTTGATGTTGTAGGAACGGCCGTCGTCGCCCACGCCTATGGGCGCTATCACCGGAATAAAATCGCTGTGGCCCAGCATGTCGACTACCGAAGGGTCTATGCTGCTGACTTCACCGACATAACCCAGATCGATAATTTCGGGTTCCAGCATTTCCGGTGCGGTGCGGGACAGGTTGATCTTCTTGGCGCGAATAAAGTCGCCGTCTTTACCGGTCAGGCCTACAGCTTTGCCGCCGTGGCGGTTGATCAGGTTGACGATTTCTTTGTTGACCAAGCCGCCCAGCACCATCTCCACCACATCCATGGTTTCGCTGTCGGTGACCCGCATGCCGTCGATAAAATCCGAGGTTTTGCCGAGTTTCTCCAACAACCGCCCGATTTGCGGGCCGCCGCCGTGAACGACGATGGGGTTGATACCCACCAGTTTCATCAAAACGATGTCGCGCGCGAAGCTGTGTTTGAGCTGGTCGTCGACCATGGCGTTGCCGCCGAATTTGACTACCACGGTTTTGCCGGTAAAGCGCTGAATGTAAGGCAGGGCCTCAATCAGAACGTTGGCAATTTGGTGGGCCGTGTTGTTTTGCATCATGTCGAATGGTTTCCGTTGTCGAAAGGTAAAGCGAGTCCCGGTTGCAGGCGTTTGATCAGTTGCCGGAAGCGGTCTTGAATCTGGTCCATGGCTTCTTTTGAATCCGCCTCAAAGCGGAAGATTAGCGCCGGCGAGGCTTTGGAGAGCCGGGCCAAGCCCCAACCGCTGGTAAATTCCACGCGCATGCCTTCAACTTTGATGATTTTGGCGTCTTTAAAATCGGCCGATGCCAGCATGGCCTGCAAGAGCTGCTCCGCTTCGCCGTCCGGCAGCTCCAGCTCCAGCTCGGGCGTGGCGATTAGCTCGGGGAATTCGGCCAATATATCGGCGGGGCTGCGTGCATCGTCGGACAAAATCGCCAGCAGCCTGGCCGCCGCGTAAAACGCATCGGCATAGCCGTGCCAGCGGTCGTTGAAAAAAATGTGGCCGTCCATGTTGCCGGCCAATTTGGCGCCGGTTTCCTTGATTTTGGCTTGCAAGGCCGCGTTGCCCGATTGCCAAAGCAGGGGTTTGCCGCCGAATTTGACGATTTGGGAGCCCAGATGGCGGCTGCAGGCAGTATCGTAAATGATTTCAGCGCCGGGTTTGTTTCTGAGTATATCCTTGGCGAACAACATCATCAGCCGATCCGGCCAGATGATTTTGCCGTGCCCGTCGACGACGCCCAAGCGACTGGCGTCGCTGTCGAAAGCGATACCCAGCTCGGCCTGGTAATGTTTGACCGAAGCAGCCAGATCGTCCAGATTTTCCGGTTTGCCGGGATCGGGCGCATGGTTAGGGTAGTGGCCGTCGCTGTCGCAGAATAATTCGATGACTTCGCAGCCCAAGGCTCTGAATAACTCGGCACCCAGTACGCCGCCGGCGCCGTTGCCGCCGTCGACGACGATTTTTAAAGGCCGCGCCAGGGTAATATCGTCGCAAACCATGCCGATGTATTCGGCGGCAAAGTGGTGTTGCTGTTCGACACGGCCGACCAAACCGCTGGCGAAGTTTTTTCTAGACATGAGTTGGCGTAAGGCGTCCAGATTTTCGCCGTGCAGCTGTTCGCCGTTGAAACAAATCAAAAAACCGTTGCGGCGGGGGTCGCTTTGCGGGCTGGTGACCATGGCGCCGGAGCGGCTTTCGATGTGGCGGCAGACAAAATTGAACAGCGGCGCCGGTGCTTGGCCTAAATCCAACACCTGGGTGCCGGTTTTGATAATGCCCTTGATCAAGCTGCCAGCCAGGGCCTCGCCGGACAGGCGGACGTCTCTGGCGACCAAAAGCCGATTGCGTTCGTGGGTGATGGCCATGGTGCCCAAGGCGCAACCTAAATTATAGGCAAACTCCATGTTGAGGCTTTGTTCGGTAAGCCCGCAGATGCAATCTTCCTTGAAAACGTCGGCATAAAGTGTTTTCTCGGGTTTTTCGCGTTCTGCGGGCACCGGCGCGGCGGCTTCCGGTTCAGCTGCCGCCATCAGGTTGAAAGCTTCGGCCTCGTTAAAGCTGCTTAAAATTCCGGCTTGGGTTACCGGAGGCGGCTCAGGCGTGATGGGAGTGGGGTTGGCGGTTGGCGGGAGAATATCCTTGAATAAATCATCCAGGCCCAGATCGGACGGTTCATCGGAAAACTCGTACAAGTTAAGGTCTATGCTATGGCCTTGGACTTCGAAATTTTGGTTTTCGCTAATGCGTTTATGCTGAGCGAGGGTGGCGATGGCCATTTCCATTTCCGCCAGTTTAACCGGGTAGCTGCCTTGCAGTTTGCCGGATATCAAGTCTTTGGCGGCTTTCAATACGCTGGTCAAGTCGTCGGTGAGGGTTTTAGATAGCCGGAAGTAAACCGTAAACACGGCGGCAATCAGCAGGAAAGCCGGCAGCAAAACCATCGATAATTTAGCCGGCCCAAGCACGGCGGCTTGCCCGGGCCAATGTTCGATTTTCCAATGCGTGCGCGGAATGGGGGTGGTTAGCGGGTAGCCGCTGGTTTTATCGGTTTGATCGCCGGATGCCGCCAGCACCAAGTCTTCTTGTTTAAGTTCCAGATACCCGGTTTTCAAGCCTAACGAGTGTACGGCCTTGCCGATAAAGTCGTAACTGCAGCTGGCCAGCAGGATGCCGATCACCTTGCCGTCCTGGCTGATTCCGCTGGCCAGCGCCAAATGGCGGTCGCTGCCGTCGCCCTGGATGGCAGGGATAGGTTTGCCGCTAACGGCTTCGCGCGCCAAATCCACATCGGCATAGCCCATGCGCGGTACGCCGTGTTCATCGGGTTGGCTCACGCTAGGCGGTAGCAGGCGGATTTTCAGGGCAAACGGCAGTTGCTGCTCCAACTTTTTGGCTTGTTGCGCCAGCAAAGCGGCGTCGCCTAGCGCCATGGCAGTTATGGTTTCCGGAGCTTGCGCGAGGATGCTGACCGTCTGGTTAAGCTGGCCGACCTGCCCGCCCAATGACGAGGCCACGGCATTGCTGGCAACTTGCGCGAGTTGCAGCTGATTTTCCTGTTGTTCTTGAGCCGATAGCCAATACATTCCGCCGCCTGCGGCCAGCGCCAGCAAAAAAGCCGCCATGCCTAGGAAAACAAACAGTTTTTTCATTAGCGTCTCCTTCTAGTGCCGCCCGCTGTGGCCGAAGCCGCCATGACCGCGTTCGCTGGCGGTAAATTCGTCTACCTGCTCAAATTCAACTTGCGCAACCGGCACGAATAGCATTTGCGCGATGCGCTCGCCGATTTCGATAGTAAAAGGCGTATCCCCCCGGTTCCAACAGGATACCAGGACTTGGCCCTGGTAGTCCGAATCGATCAGGCCGACCAGATTACCCAGCACGATGCCGTGTTTGTGGCCTAACCCCGAGCGCGGCAGCAATACCGCAGCCAGATTGGGGTCGCCGATATGGATGGCAAGCCCGGTGGGAATCAACATCGAGGCACCGGGGTTGAGCGAGACCGCCGCCTCCAGGCAGGCGCGTAAATCCAAGCCCGCCGAGCCGGAGGTGGCGTAAGCAGGCAAGGGAATGCTGTCGCCCAGGCGCGGATCAAGAATTTTAAGCTGTATTTTGGTCATGCATCCTCTCTGCGATTAAGGCGATCAACTGGCCGGCCAGCCGGGTTTTAGCGGTCATGGGCAGGCTTTGGCGGCCGGCCGGCCAGAATACTTCCAGCGCGTTCAGCTCGCTACCGAAGCCGCCTTGGTCGCGGCCAACCCAGTTGGCGGCCACCATGTTGAGGTTTTTGCGGGCCAGTTTATCCAGCGCGTAGTGTTCCAGATCGTGCGTTTCTGCGGCAAAACCCACCGTGAACGGCGGGTTGTCCAGCTTGGCGACATCGGCCAGAATGTCCGGGTTTTTTTCCAACGTCAGCGTCATGCCGTCGGCGGTTTTTTTAATTTTGTGGGTTTCGACCTGAACCGGCCGATAATCGGCGACGGCGGCGGCAGCGATGAAAATGTCGTGGCTTCTGGCGCGCTCCAGCACGGCGCGATGCATTTGCTCAGCGGTTTCCACCTGAATGGTAGTGGCTGTTTTGGGCGGGGTTAGCGACACCGGCCCCGACACCAGGGTGACGCTGGCGCCGGCTGCGGCGGCGGCCTCGGCCAAGGCATAACCCATTTTACCTGAGCTGTGGTTGCTTAAGTAGCGCACGGGGTCGATAGGCTCGCGCGTGGGCCCGGCGGTGATCAATACCGTTTTGCCGGCCAGCATGCCGGATTCGGCGCTGCCCAAAACGGCGTCACAAATTTCCCACGCTTCGGCCATGCGGCCAAAACCGGTCTCGCCGCAGGCTTGTTCACCGGCATTGGGACCGATCATGATGACGCCGTGGCCCTGTAAGGCCTCGATATTTTCCTGGGTCGCGGCTTTGGCCCACATGGCTTGGTTCATGGCCGGCGCTATAAACACCGGGCAGGTTGCCGTTAAATACAAAGCCGAGACCAGATCATCGGCCAGTCCGTGCCGGCATTTGGCCAGGCAATTGGCGGTGGCGGGCGCGATCACCAGAGCATCGGCCCAGCGCGCCAGATTGATGTGGCCCATGGCGTTTTCCTGGGATTCGTCCAGCAAAGCAGTATGCACGGCATGGCCCGACAAGGCTTGAAAAGTCAGCGGGCTGATAAATCCGGTGGCGGCCTCAGTCATGACCACGCGCACTTCGGCGCCATGTTTGCGCATCAGCCTGACCAGTTCGGCGGATTTGTAAGCCGCTATTCCACCGGTAACCGCCAATAAGATATGCTGGTTTTTAATAAGCGCACCCAAAAGTTTGTTTTGTAAGCATGTCTGTACTATTAATTATGGCAAGTATAGAGGAAATCTTCCACGCAAGAAATTTACCTGAAGGAGACTTAGCAAGATGGCAATAAAACATTGGCCCGCCGAGGAACGCCCCCGCGAGAAGCTGCTGCAGCGCGGCGCGCAGGCGTTGACCGATGCCGAGCTGCTGGCGATTTTTTTACGCACGGGCGTGCACGGTAAATCGGCGGTGGATTTGGCGCGTGAATTACTGGATGATTTCGGCTCGCTGCAAGCCTTGCTGGCTGCCGGACAAGACCGCTTTTGCCTGGGCCATGGCTTGGGCAGTGCCAAATATGCCCAGTTGCAGGCGGTGCTGGAGATGGCGCGCAGGCATTTTAAAGAGATTGTGCAACGCGGTAGCGCCTTAACCAGCCCGCAGGTGACCCGAGCCTATTTGAGCGCACAACTGCGCGGTTATAGTTATGAAGTGTTCGCTTGCCTGTTTTTGGATAACCAAAACCGCGTGATTGAATTGGAAGAAATGTTCAAAGGCACGCTGGACAGCGCCAGCGTTTACCCGCGCGAAGTGGTTAAACGCGCCCTGGAACTCAATGCCGCAGCAGTGATTTTCGCCCACAACCACCCCTCCGGCGTCTCCGAACCCAGCCAAGCCGACCGCCGCATCACTTTGCGCTTGAAAGAAGCGCTGCAAATATTCGATATCCGCGTGCTGGATCACTTTATTATCGGCGACGGCGAGCCGTATTCGTTTGC
>PERF01000039.1 GCA_002928495.1 Methylobacter sp.
GGCCGATTGCTGCCGACAATTCGCCACTTCCAAAAGCCGTCATTCACTACTGGCATAATCGTATCGGAATGGGTGGTTTGGGTTGGAATATTCAAGTGCCGTCAAATACCGGCATGGTCACAGCTCGGCTCTACCATTGCTGTTCGCCAAGCCAGCATACCCAAGTTTGGGCAAAGTCCTCGATCTTATTGATAACCAGGTCTTCCTGTCGTTCTATTCCCGATAGAATTAAGCGTTCACACGTCAATTTAACCAACTGAGCGTCTCGCAAGGCCGGTAATAGCTCGTTACTATTTTCTATCGACCCGAGCCTGGCGACTCTTGCGTGTCGGTTTAATAAGTTGTCACGCTCTTCATGCACTGCGAGCTAACCGACCAGCGCTGGCTTAAATGCGAACTGATGTTTTGGGAGTGGCCTGCCACGTTCACGTAAGCAATGTATTCGGACGCGTATTGAATTTGGTTATGCCTTATTTATATAAAACATGCGTTGACAGTTGCAACCACTTCCTCAAATATTGCCTTTTTCTTTTTTGCAATAGCGGATTCCGGGGTTTCCTGTCCTACGTATAAATCGGCCTGCATCAACATTTCTTGTTCACCGGCCTTGATCATTACAATCCTACCCAACTCCCCCAGTGTTTTATGATCGAAGACATAACAAAGCCCTCTATGGTCATAGCCACTGGATGCAGTGACATCAGACGGTAAATCCTCAGGGCGTAACTGCCTTAACCCTGGCCGTATTGGCACTCCCTCTGCAAGCCATTGTCTTTTTGCCTGTTGGTGTTTGGTTCTTCCCAGCTTCTCAAGCCCTTTTTTTATCTTTTTGGGATTTGACGTATGTGCTATAGGGGGTAGGCTCCGATGTATTCCGTTTTTCTCTTCTTGAGTTCCCCTGTCCATAACCTCCGACAGAAAATCGGCAATACTTTTGGCATCCTGGAATAACCGCTGCTTTTCATCATGCGCAAAGTATTGTCCTAGCCCCTTACTCAGCATGACCTCAAATTCTCCCGTAACCAGAAAATTGCCATCCATAATGGTATTACTCACACTTAGGTGTCTGTATCGCAAAAGTGTTTCGCAACACGCATGAACCAGTGGCATCATTTTTTCTGAAATATCTGGGTACATATCCTCGGCAATTCCTTCATTCAAAATGAATTCAATGCCATTACCAACTAATTCAAAGCGGTATAAAAAAATAGATACATCACTCCCGGCTATATTTTTCAAAATCGCCTCATCTTTACGCCGCTTGTGATGATATTGGGTATTCCAAGGATGTCATCAGGTTAATCAACGGTACACCTCTCGCCGGTTGCCAATTTTCACAACCAGGACACACAAAGCACCGTCCTCGATCCGGCTAATGATGCGGTAATCGCCAACACGATATTTCCAGAACTCGCCAAGCTTCGAACCTTTGAGGGCTTCCCCGATGCTGCGCGGGTCGTCTAAAACAGCCACACGGTCATGTAGGAAGGCCAAGATTCGTCTTGCTACCGGAGGGTCGAGTTTGCTCAGTTCCCGCTCTGCGGCAGGGTCTAGTTCAACCTTCCATGTCATAGCGCTTCATCACTTCCTCAAGCGGCACGGTTTGAGATTTACCGGCTCGAATATCAATGAGTCGTTGCTCTGCCAGGTACAAATCTTCGAGGTCATCCAAGTGTTCGATAATGGCTTCGGTTACGTAAAATGTTTTGCTGCGCCCTGTAAGAGCAGCCAAGTTTTGCAATCTGGTTTCCACATCGCCAGGGAGTCGTATTGAGAGAGCCATAAAGCCTCCTTTGTTAATAATGCGATACAAGTATCGCTTTTTCTATGGGCATTAGCAAGCAACTAAAATGAGCAATGAGCACTCCACCCTAGTTCGATAAAACGAACGTTTTATCGAACGCCGGCAGCAAGGCCATTTTCCGTCAAAATCAGCCAGTTTTCAGTGCAGAATACTGGTTTTATAAAACAGAGTTCGATTTACTATTCAGTGATGAGTATGTCGGACCGTTCAGAAAACGACTTACCGGTACTCTTCAAGCCAGTGAGTATGGGCGGCTCTACCGCCAATTCGCCGAGCAAGCCGTTTAATGTCATCGATACCGAACTGACGCAAGGAAGGTCGGCGCTTCCCATTCGCATCGGCAACATCACAGGCCAGATTCCACGCCTGACCACGCTCCCGACGCAACGCTGTCAATCCTTCAATCAGCAGTTTGCGCTCATCGTCGCTTAAATCGGCAATAGGCTCAGGTTTACCCATAACATATACCTCCACGGCAGGCAGTACCGACATGTTTCCGCCGCTCTCAATTAATTCGGTTCCTGGCCAATGTTATCGGGCAACGCCATAATAAAAAACTCAGAAAATCAATTGAAAATTTTAGCGGCTAAAAAAAGCAACGTCCATCATATAACTGGATTTCTTCTCGCCAGCAGTTTTCACTGGCTGATGGCTGCAAGCTATAACCTAAATAATTGCAACCGCGTTGCGCGTCGCTAGTTTCTGCTGCTGTTGCAGCTTTAATCCCTGAACATTATCTTGCTGCTGTCTCGTTTCAATTCGTTCACGATGATCGGATACGATTTTATTCACGACATTAGTTACCTGGCGTTCAACACCTTCCCGGCCTAATTCACTTTTTGTCGCAAGATCGTTGAAATCCGTGAAGGACTTCATCTGCGAGATAGCCTCTTTCTGGGCACCTGACAAACCCTCCGCTTTTGCCAATGCTGGCGTAACCGGAGCAAGATCGGCGGGATAAGCCTGTTCCCCAGGGGCAAAAATTGGAAACAACGCTACTCCGCCAACCGCTTTTGCCGCCGCCTCTGCTTTTTCCTTACCAGGATTGCGGCCCTCGGTCAGTTCTTGATGTAAATCATTGTCGCCGGCAATAATGAAGGGTTTGCCTGGAAAATGGTCGCGCAATAACTTCGCAACATGTGGCAAATTACCAGAATCAAAGGCTGCGACTGTTGGATACCCAAGTGACTGGGATAACGTATCAGCCGTAGCATACCCCTCGCCTATCACAATGGCCGGCGCTCTCGCCAACGCTTCCACGCCATTGCCGCCGACAACATGAAACATATCTTGCTTAGCGCCACCCGCAGCAAATCGCTTCATGCCGTTTTCCTGGATAGATTGCACTGATCGGATTACGCCGCCTACATCTTGTGCCGCCAATAGCAAATCACCAGCGGTGAACACCAGTTTATCAGGGTGTGAGTCACGCAATTCCTTCGACTCCTTCCATGTCTTACCAATCATTACAGCCGAATCGGGAGGCAACATGCTTGAATCGCTCGGCACAACCCGAAGATCGCCTGGCCGAGCTTCTTTCGATTGCAAATATTTATGATCGGCCGAAGCAAGCGGAGCGACAGCCAGTAACTGTCTTATGGACGCCGCCACGGCATCCTGTTTGGCTTTTAGTTCGTTTTCCCTGGCTTGCAATTTGGATGCGCTTTGCGCTTGCAATGCCGCCTTTTCTCCGTCGCTGAGCGAATAGCCCTTTGACTTCCACTTTTGAGCTTCACCGGTACGATTATTTTGAGCAAAACCAGCAGGATGACCATCTAAGTGCGCAACATAAAATCCAGCCTTCTCGCCCGCCTTATCACCAACCGTTTCAAGCCGATGTCGCTGTCCATCCATAACAGGATGGTTACCCGAAAGCACAAAGCCCATATCTTTGAGCAGCGATGAGAATTCTTCGCGCGGCGTCATTGCCGGTGCCTGTTGTGGCTTATGGTTATCAGGCAACCAACGCTGTAACGTTTCCATATTGGCATTGTGACTAACATACCAAGATTTTGCGCCGGCATCCCACTTAGCGCCGGCCTGTTTCGCGGCAAACCTCTCCGCGTAAGGGACGGCAAGGTACAATTTATCGGAGGTGGTTGATTCAGCTGCCTCAGAACTAATGGCTGGCGTTACTTTTACTTCGCCGGCCGGTTGCAACCATTTAGAAAACGCCGACTGATCAACTCCGGCAGGTATATACCACGACGTTTGTTGCCTATCCCATTTGGCGCCCAATGCCTTAGCGTCCTCTTTTTCGCGGAAGGGTACAGTAATAAAGGTCTTATCATTCCCACCTTGTTCAGCCAAATTAGCCGCCACTTGTTTCTGTTCAAACTCCGCGACTTTGTTTTGAAAGTCGGAATCGTTGACGGTCGCCAACAGGTCGGCGGATTTTCTCTTCTCCCTCGCTGCCGATATATCTTCGTCAGTACTATCAGGATTATTCTTTACGGCGTCCTCTTCTAATCTGGCCGCCTCTGCCGCCTTTTTGTACTCTTCGAACGTCGCACTGGATAACTGGCTCAGATCGCGCGGCAAAGCATCGAAGTCCTTCTTCATGGCAGGTGTGATGGCTGGACCAACGCCATTATCCACCTGCCATTTACGCCAGCCTTCTTCTACCGTCTTTATGCTGTCACGAAATACATCACTATCTTCACCACCATACCTGTGCTCTAGCTCAACGTTTGACCACAGCGCCTCAATTGCTTTATCGAGTTCACCTTTTTCGATTAACTTAATAGCAAGCTGAACATTCCCCTTGCCCTGCTCCTGAGCAAAAGTTCCACGCCATCCAGGAATAACGTCCTGCGCGTACTCAACATTCCGCACCGATTCTTCCAAAAGTTGTTCAGTTGAATTGACTACAGGATCGCGCATAACGCCCCCCTCGATTTTAGCTGTTTCGGGTTGCTTGACGGAGGATTCCGGTAATACCACCGTTTTTAAAAATCCACGTTCGAAATAGCCGGCAATATCTTGATGTGTTACCCCGGTTTCTGATCTTGACGTTGTTTCAGCGACTAATGGCATTTTGCTATCACTATCGATAACAACCTGGCCGTCTGGCATCAATGTGATTTTCGATATACCAAAACCATTAGCTTTACCATGAGGGCCGTTCAGCTCTGGGAACATATCGAGCACATATCGCCTATCCAACTCAATACCTTCTTTGGGTATGATGATTTCCGGCGAAGATACTTGCTGCGCCTGATCTTGCACTAGCCGCTCAGCCATTGCTTGAAACGCCTGAGCCAAACCCTTACGTTCAAGATAAGCGTTGCTCACGCTCAAGTCGTTTGGCTCTATCCCAAAAACAGGCGAAAGGCGTTGAATAGCAGTATCAAAAAACTGGCTTGGCACATTGCCGGTAACATCTTCAAGCGAGTGCAATCCTTCTTTGCGTAATGCGGCATCCAGACTCTCGCCTTCGTAATCTTGAAAATGATCGAACGTCCACTCTTCCGACCGTAGCAAAACAATCGAAATATCAGCCGCCAGTCCAGTGGATAGCACCTTATCGTCAGTGCGCTCATCCACCTTTGCCGAATTAATGCGAAAAATCGCTTCGCCGCCGGCAAGGGTATTCCTGGCTTCAGTAACAGCGGTATGCCATACATCAGAAGCGGCATGGAAAGCATCCGCCGCTTGTTGTACATCAGTATCTTCATGTGTTTTTTGATAACGGGCATCACCCGCCTTGTCTTCTCCGTAGACACGGACCAATTCGCGTTGATAAATCTCATCGGCATCCACCAGCGCCTGATATTCGACCGCCGTCAGTTCCGCCACAGTAAGTATCTGGCTCTCCTGCTGACTACGCTCCTGAACCTGTACTTGCTCAAAGCCCAGCACAAAATTCTGAATTTTTTCCGCATCGGACGCCGCCCGGAAAATCTCCATTGGATCATCCCGCAAAGCCTTAATCCACGAACCAACATAAGCCGCATGCTGCCCAGGATCATGACCAATACCCAGCTCTTCCCCCAAAATCATACTGGCAATCTCTGCCCTCAATTCCTCCTTGGCGTAAGCTTCGCTTCCAAAAGGATGCGCGATGTCTCGGTTTAGTCGGTCTTCATGCCCAGTCCAATGTCCCAACTCATGCAACGCGGTTGCATAGTAATTCTCTGCGGTTGGAAACTGACCTTTATCGGGCAAGTGAATGCTGTCAGTAGATGGCCTATAAAACGCACGCCCACCACCGTTATGATTTAACGCCGCGCCCGATGCCGCCAATATATTTTCAGCTCGTTCAATCGGGTCCCAAGTTACCTCTTTCTTTTCCAGCGGAGGCAAACCATCGATCTGTTCAGCATTAAAAACCGTTGCAAAGAAAACCCGAGGACGTTCCAACTTCACAACCACCTTCACCGAATTACCTTCACCGTCTAAAACCGGATTACCGCTTTCATCCCGTTTTGTTTGCTCATCGGTAAATTTCCAATATTGAACGCCAGTACCTTTTTCACCTTTTCGAACTTGCCCACCAAGCTCGCCGGCTTGCTTATAGGTCATCCAACGATTATCGTTCCTATCCTGAGACAATAAATGGAGCGTGTTAATACCTTTATATCGATTGCCGGTAACAGGGTTATAGGGGAGAAAACCACCGACTTCGTCCGAGTTCCAAGGCCTTTGCCACGGAGCCGTACCTTGTTCAAGCTGCTCGATCAATTTTTCGGCAACGGTTTCATGGAACGGTTTCTTTGCTTTATCCATTGAAATAACCTCCTGACGGTTATTCGGTTCGTCACTTTTGTTCGTTTTAGTAGAGTTACCAACATTGGAATCAGGTATGACCGCCTCGTTGGTGGTTGATGATGATGTGCTTGCTATGTTCGGAATTCCGTACTCTTGATCATCGTCAGCGTCATTCACTTCATTGCCGCGATTTTTCTCAATAAGATCGACAACAGGCTTTGAAGCGGTGATTCGCTCAAACACTCCTACCCCGTTTTCGCCGGTAGGCATAAAAACCCTATCAGTCCAATTGATGCGCTCCACAAATGCGCCCTGCTCTTTGAGCAAACGTTTCTCTGCATCAGTGAAATAACTACGGCCCTTGATCTCTATACGGTCTTCGAGGTTGACCCTGGAAATGGATATCTCCCAACCATTCGACAGGATCGCTTTGTTACCTTTTCTAATGGATTCGAACAAATCGCCGGTCGACATTCCAGAAAGACCGGAATCAAGACCTAGATTTTTGAGTGTTTGCTTGGCCGACTTAGGCCCTAACATCCGCCCCAGTAATTGTTCGCCGTCGTCTGTTTGTAATCGTTGAATGGTTTCCGCACCTTCGACACGATCCCAGATTGGCAAAATGACACCGACCAGCATACGTTCGGTTTTGGTTTCGGTTTTCGGCGCATTGGCAACCTGCTGGTTCCAAAGCTTTTCAGCTTCCGCTTCATCGATCGGTCTAGTCAGCGTAACCTTCTGATAAGAGCCAACACCATTAACATTAACAGTTCGGTAGTCATAGCCTCGACTGATAACGTCAGCGTTGTCGATATATCGGTAGTCATGCTTTTTGATTGTATGAACAATACCGCGACGGACAGATTTACCATCGGAATCGAGCCGCTCGCCAATATCGCCGAGATAAAACACGTCGCCCTTGCTCTTGCCGAACTCAGATACGAACCATCCGCTTAAATCGCCTTCTTTAGGGCTACCCTTGACAAACTTTTTAACCTCATTCCAGTTGTAATAGTGGATCTCATTGGTGACCGCCAGCTCAACATATCGAGTTTGTGCACCGGTTTTTTTATCTTCATAAGCCACATCATCCCGCGTTTTCTGGATACTCAAGGCGGTCATCGTCTGTAGACCAACATCGTACAAACCCCGTTGCTTTGCATAATCCACAGCTTCCACAAGTCGTTTTTCGAATTCGCCAAAAACCTGATTTTGCATATCAGTCTTCAGTGATAAAAGGCGATTTAAAAACTGCGGTATGGCGGGAAGGTTGCTTTCATTCAATGAGGCATTTTCATCAAGCAGGTTAAGCCCCATCTGCTTGGTAACTTCATGGAACGAAAGGCTTGTGGTCCCGCGATACAAATCACGAAAAAAGTTATTCAGCGCAGTTGATGCATATTGGCTTTCAAGATTGTCGGACGCGGTAAACATACCTTGGCTACTCGCTTCTCTCTGTCCGCGAGTCAATGCCCCTAATTGGTCTAGCCGTCTAGCAATCGAGGATACGAATCGCTTTTGTGCCTTTAAATTGGTGGTAGGTAATACATAATGTGGCTCTTGAGCTTGATTGGTTCTGTGAGTTCGACCAAACCCCTGAACAGCGGCATCAGCCCGCCAACCTGGTTGCAAGATGTAATGAATCCGCTTACGTTGATTTTCGGCGGTATTGTCGGCATGAAAGCTATAGCCGGTTCCGCCGGCACCCGAGAATATGAGAATGTCCTTTTTGTCGGCCTGAAAGGCCTCTGCGTCGGCCCTAGAAGAATTCTTACCCCGCTTCTCTTCGACGACTTTCAGATTGCCTTCATCGTCGCGCGTTTGAACGAACCGACGTCCACGGCCAGTAACCTCTGCGACCCGAACAGAACCAAAAGCATTGATGATTGAATCCAATGGATTTTCAGGAACACGGATTTGATGCAACGTATCCAACAGCGAATCGCGCAAAGCAATTGCCTCTCGATCAAACACTTGATTCCCTTCCGAGTCACGTACTGGAACGTAGGTGATATTACCGTTATCGTCTTTCGTTTCCTCATAAGCGGCTACAGGGAATCCGTTTCTGACGTAATCCATCAGCATTTGCCGAGGCGTAAAATCCAATTCCTCCAATAGGGCATCATTCGCCGTAGCGTCGGCGATAATCCGTTCTTGTGCCGCTTCGTTTGTATTGACCAACTGAATCACAGCCGCATGGCCGGCGCTCAGTTGGTCGCGAATATGGTCTATCACAGCCGGCGTCTGCATGGCCGTAACAATTTGATTGAAGAATCGTTGATGTGCGCCCCAGAATTGAGACATAGCCGCACTTTTACCCGGACCACTCTTACCCGCTTGAGTGAGCTCAAGAGCCTGCTCAACGTTATTTAAAACAACTTGCCAAGCGCCGGCCAGTTCGTTGTAAATATCTTCCTGTAAATCAGATAGTGGATGTTCCAATCGTTCATAAGAGACACCATCGTAGGACAGCGACCGGGCCAAATACATGCCCATCGCCTTCATATCTCGGCTGATCAATTCCATTGATGCGATACCGCCTTTCGATACCCCGTTGATAAAGGCATTTGTATCGGCAAACGGGGTTCCCTCACCCCATAAACCTAGACGATCCGCGTAACTAAGATTGCTTATCTCGGTAGCGCCGGTAGCGGATACATAAGTGACACGCGCATAAGGTAATTCGCGCTGCAAGTTAATACCGGCTATCGCTTGTTGCGAAGGCTTCTTGGCGCCTCGTTTTCCCTTAATCGCAATCGCATTGCCCATGCTATGGGCTTCATCGAATGCGATAACACCATCAAAATCCTTACCTAACCAATCTATGATCTGTTGAGCGCGGGACTTACCGCCCTTTTGTCCCAAATCATTTGCCTGCTTTTTCTCACCACCACGTAGCGTCGAGTAGGTTGTAAATAAAATGCCCTCTTCTTGAGTGATTTCATTGCCAGCTTTGGTCTTTCCCTGGAAAAATAACTTTGACGGGTCGCCACCCACACCGGCAAAATCCCTTTTAGCATCCTCTATCAAGCCTTCATTAAAAGAAACCCAAACGGCTTTTTTACGGCCTTGCAACATGTTATCCAATAGGATGCCGGATATTTCACGGCCCTTGCCGACGCCAGTGCCATCACCAATGAAAAAGCCTTTTCTCGAACCATTCGGCAAAGTTTCTGAATGCGCTTGCCCTGCATAAACAACTGCCTCAATTTGGGCAATCGAAAGTAATCCTTCTTCGATCAAGCGCGTTGGCAATAATGGGGCATAAGAGGGTGCAGGTGGTTGGACAGCAGACATTGCCGCCGACTGCACCAATTTGCCTGGATGTGGTTTAGAGCCCTGGATTGTAAGACGCTGTGGAGCGTAGTTCGCAAAGACAGAATCAGTGAATTCGGTAGCTAGATCATTCTTAGCTTCTACTGCAACGCTTGCGGTACTGTTGCTTGTAGTGAGGCTACTATTTCCTCCAGTATCTCCGCCGCCGCTGCCTCTAACGTCTCTGATAACGCTATCTCGAACTCCACTCCTGGTTCCGATTCCGTCATTAGGGACATCGCTATCATCGGCTGGGCCGCTAACTTCGCCATCAATAGAAGAGGTTCCGGAATTGGCCCCGTTTCCAGAAGATTCCGTTCTAACGCCGTCCGCACCAATACTAATGCCGCCAACTCCATTTCCGGATTGAATGGTATCTGATACTGGCTGAGTATTTGGGCGGCTTGCCTGTTTATCGGGTGTTGATTGAATGTGTTGACGGTCATTTCTGATGCCCTCCAATAATGCGGGTAAATCGGCCACCGAATCTACTTTGCCGGTCAATATCGGCTGCGTCGTGGCCCCGTTTTTGTCGATTACTAAAATCTGATTGTCGAAAGTCGTTCCATACTTCGCATATTCTTTGCCAGATATGCCAATATTCGCGCGAACGTTGTATTTCTTTGCTATGTCACTCCACCACGCGGAGAAGGCAGGACGATCCGCGGCCATACCGTTGCCAACAATCGCCACCAATCGTCCACCTGGCTCCAGTCGCTTTAATGCTTGCTCGATATGTCTTGCGCCATTATTTGTGTCTCTCTGTCCCTGGACGCGACCAGCCGAAGAACTAAAGGGCGGATTCATGACAATCACTGTCGGCTTAAAATAGATCGGCAGTACGTTATCCAACTGCTCGGCATTTTCTTTAAATATTGTTGCCTCTGGGAACAGGGCACCCAATAAAGTTTGTCTACGTGGGGACAATTCATTCAGAATCAACGTGGCCCCAACCATTTTCGACCATATTGCCAAGTCACCAGTGCCAGCCGAAGGTTCCGCCATAACGTCATCCTTCTTAACATTCGCAACCCAATTAGCCACGAAAGACAACGCTGGCGGCGTGCTGAACTGCTGGAACTCTTCCATTTCTTCGTCGCGCCGGGTTTGAGTTGGCAATCGTTGAATCCGGTTCGTTAAGTCAACGACCTTTAGCTTGGCTCCGTCGGCATTCAACGCGGTCCAATTAGCGTCTTCAGTTCCGAGCAAGTGGATGTTAAAAGCGGCTTCCAGAGCATCATAAGCATCCTTAGATAAATAGTCGCCACCGGCCTGGGTTCCACCAAAAGCACGATTAGCTTCCTCGGTTAACACCTTTGATGTAATGCCGCCATCTTCGCTCAGACGCTGCGCCAAGCGTAATGCGAGTAAATGTCGAGAATCGTTAGGGGACGACTCCTGTGGCTCATTAATTGTGGCCACTGGCTTATCAGCCGGCGGGGGCTCAGCAACAAGCCAATCTTCAAAAACACTGAAAATATCAAGTTGCCCTTGATTAAAAATAGGTTTCTTTGCCATTGAACAAACACCTATTCATGACTTGTAGAATCAATACGGCTTTCAAATGCATCGGCCTCATCTAAGGCATCTTCATTGAATGCACCAATCCGTTCGGCCTCGTCGGGGTCGAATTCCACTACAGCACCAGGCACCATAGCATCAAGTAACTTCACGGCCACTAAATCTACAGTATCTCCCTCTAACGCCGTTTCTAACTCTGTATTCACATTTGAGTCATTTACACCGTCATTGTTATTCATCACGTCCACCCTGTTTGCTATTGTTAAAATCCGGTTTTCCCTTAATGTCTGGGTAAGTTTGTTTGCACGTTGGAAACCCACTACATCCCCACCAGAACGTGCCTTTCTTTCTTCCCGGTCGCCGGGACAAACCTTTGCCACATGCCGTACACTTATGGAACTCTGAAACTTGTGCCGATGGTTTAGGAACCGGCTTACCGGCCTTGTCGTCACAGGCATATTTGCATCCATCGGCAAACCCTGTGCAGCCCCAGAAGAATTCGTTTTTGGCTTTTTTCTTGATGTGACGCAAAGGCTTTCCGCAATCGGGACAAGGAGTGAATACAACCTTTATCCCGATGCCATTGTGCTTAACGTTTGCCACCTCTGTACCGATGTACTCCATCAACTCAGTGACAAAGGTGATCGCATTGATGTCGCCGCTTTGAATAGACTTTTGCTGTTCGTGCCATAGCGCGGTCATATCCGGATATTTGGCTTGATCGGGCAAGGTATCGTAAAACTCTCGCCCAGTCGGAGTGCTGATAATGTTGTTACCCTTTTCCGCCAGATAGCCACGATCAAACAAAGTGGCAATGATGGTGTCTCGCGTAGACGGTGTACCAATACCCCCATGCTCACCTTCTTTGCCCTTGTCCTTTTCGACAAGAAGCTTCCGCAGACGATCATCACGCACATATTGAGCAACACGAGTCAGGTCTGTTAATAGGGTGGCCATTGTGTACAGTGGTCGCGGCTTCGTCTCCATCTGACGTGCAACGGCGTCCGTACAATCACCGCCCTGCCCCGCCTTTAACACACGAAGATCAAGAGTAATGTCGTTTTCATCGCCCTCCAAATCCTCATTACCAACATCGTTTTTATAAAGCGACTTCCAACCGGCAAGGGTTGTAACGTTTGAACGAACTGCGAACCGATGCGCAGCCGCCTCAACCAAAATATCGGTTTGGTCGTATTGGTGTTTCGGCCAGAACTGTGCGACATAAGCGCGGGCAATCAGCATGTAGATTTTCTGCTCGCCATCAGTCAGATTAGAAAAATCAGCAGTAGCCTCAGTTGGAATAATTCCGTGGTGGGCGCTTACCTTTGACGAGTTGAACGCACGGCTTTTTATCGCCGGGTCGGCCTTCTGCGCGACAATCGTTAGCGTCGGTGCAGTTTTCGCAATAGCCGCCAGGACATTCGACGCATCGCCATGTTGATCCTCACTGAGATACTCGCAATCACTCCGATTGTATGTAATCAGTTTGTGCTTTTCGCGTAACGACTGCGTGATGTCCTTTGTCCGGTCGGGACGAAAACCAAATTTCCGCGAAGCATCGGTCTGGAGCTTCAACAAATTGTAAGGAAGTGGTGGATGCTGATTTTTCTTTTTCGTAGTCGCACTAATAAGGTTGGCCTGTGCGCCATTTGCCGCATCAGCAATACCCTGTGCATGATCCTGATTCGATAGACGGCCTTTTTCATCAACAGGATCACCATCAACAATCTGATACCGAGCCGGGAACGACAAACCACCAAAAGTAAATTGCCCCGTGACATTATAGTAATAGCTCTTAATATGCGCTTCAAACTCCCTATCGCGTCTAACGACTAGGCCAAGTATAGGTGTCTGCACACGTCCGACGCTCAACACCCCTTGAAAACCAGCTTTATTCGCTGCCAGCGTATATGCCCGACTCATGTTATAACCATATAACTGATCACCAACACTACGGGCCTCCGCAGCCGCCGACAAACCGGCGAACTCACGATTGTCCCGCATACTTGCAAGCGACCTTTTGACGACACTGATATTGTTGTCATTGATGAGCAATCGTTTAACAGGCAGCGAACAAGCCGCATACTCCAAGACTTCATCAACTAATAGCTGGCCTTCGTCGTCCGGGTCACCCGCGTGTACTACGCTCTTCGCTTGTTTTAATAAGGTAGTGATGATCTTGAGTTGATCTTTTTTATCGTTCGATGGCTTTTTCTTCCACGGAATATGCGAAATAGGCAAATCATCCAAATTCCATTTGGCGAACCGAGGATCGTAGTCCTCCGGATCCAGCAATTGCAGCATATGGCCGTAGCACCACGTCACATAGCTATCACCGCAGTCATAGTAACCCTCTTTGCGCGAACCGCCGCCTAAACCATCAACAATGGCTTTAGCTAGATCGGGCTTTTCCGCAATAAACAACTGCATAAAAACCTCCGTTTTTACCAAGTTAAAACAGGACGTATAACACCCGAGATTTGAGAGCGATTGATTAAGCCGAAATAACGACCATCAAATGAACCCTTGTTCATATCCGTCATAAGTAAAACCTCTGACTCACCTAATTCATGGGTTACCCTGAACCTTGGCATTGGACGACCGGCGCCATCAAGATCAAATGGAGTGCTATATGGCAATAAAACATCATTTACCCGCACACCATCATCATCAACTGAAACGACATCCGTTTTAGCCGCTAAAATTTTTTTCATCATGTAGCCATATCCGCCTGGGCAATATCCAGCACCGATATAGCCCCGAGTCTTTGCTAAATCGAACACTTCTGTTTGCGGGGGACAAAACATGACATAAGCCCCTTTCTCCACCGGGTCGCGAGTTTCCCAGTACAGGCCAACAGGAATACTACGTGTGGAATTAAACCGCGCTCCAACGGCGTAGGCGATTCCACACAACGCGAGATATGAGATGCCAAGAATGGCAATCAATGAAGTAAGCCGCTTCATAACTTAATCGCCTCATCACCACGCTTTACTTCCTGTGTCTTGATTAACTTGTCGGATACCTTGGGTGGTGGAATAGACGCCCTTGCTTGAAACACAGGGTCTTTGAAATATAAGGGCTGAACACCGTAAATAGCAGGGTAGCCGGCTGCATAAATCACCATGTCGCCCGGTTTCTCAATCAACCCATCTGCGCCCTTAACTGGGCCAGGCATGCGTAAGCATTCATCCGGAGTCAACAGAGGTCGCTGTACTTCTTGAATGGTCCTAGAGACTTGTGCCAATAACGCGCTGGTACGTCGGCCACTGGTTGTAATCTGTTCCTTTGCCACAGTGGTTTGACCTGTCAACTTGGAAAGATGATCAGCAGTCTCTACCCTATTTGGTGGATATGCATTTTGAACATGACAATTTGATGTTATCGACTCATCAGCTCCGTAACCCGTTTCGCGACTCTTTAATTGGTTAATATCTTGGCAAATCAGATAGCACTTAATGCCGTAACCCGCCACAAAAGCCAATGACTCTTGCAAAATTTCCAGTCTTCCCAGACTAGGGAACTCATCCAACATCATTAACATTCGATGTTTGTAATGAGCCTTTGGACGACCATTTTCGAATTCCATTTTGTCAGCCAAAAGCCTGACAATCATGTTCACCATCACCCTAACCAATGGCCTTAGCCGCGCCTTATCATTTGGCTGGGTGACTATGTACAAACTAACAGGATCATCGAAGTTCATCAGATCTTTAATGCGGAACTCTGACTTACACACATTACGCTGAACAACTGGATCGCGGTACAAAGCCAGATACGACTTAGCTGTAGAGAGAACAGAACCGGCCTCCTCGGGAGGTCGATCCATCATATCCCGAGCGGCAGAGCCAACCACCTGATGATTTTTACCAAACACATGACCATAGGTAGTCATTTCCATCCACAGATCGGCAATATCTCTATTAGGATCGGACATAATTGCATCCACAATCGGTAAAGATGCCTCGCCACCTTCATCCCTGGCCTTATATAGAACATGCATGATCACACCGACCAGCAACGCTTGTGCCGTTTTCTGCCAATGCGTTTCTAAACCCTTACCATCTGGGTCGACTATCAATGTTGCTAAATTCTGCACGTCGCCGACTTCATATTCCGTCGCAATCCTAATTTCATCCAATGGATTCCAACACACACTACCTTGCAAGGCGGCCGGCTCAAAACGTAGAACCTTATTACTGGCATATTTCTTCCGCCAACCAGCAGTCAGAGCCCATAGCTCGCCTTTCAAGTCGGTGACAACCGCGCTACGTTCCCATGACAATAATGTAGGAATAACTAAACCAACCCCCTTGCCAGAGCGTGTGGGCGCATAACATAAAACGTGTTCAGGCCCGTTATGTCTCAAGTACCTGGTAACACCATTCTTGTCGATCCATGCTCCTACATATACGCCTGACATAGGGTCAGATTTTTTACCGAGAAGCTGAGATAAAAAATCAACAGAACGAGGTAATAAACCAGCCTCTTGAATATCCTCTTTGTTGGCCCAGCGGGCCGAGCCGTGTAAATACGGATTAACCTTAGAGGAATTTGCAATCACCATTTTTGCAACAACAAGCCCTAACAAACCGACGGCGGTTACAGACATACCAACACTGCCCGCTTTCATAAAGCTTTCTTGATATAACCCATACCAATTACTAGACCAGCGCAGAACCGCCCAAGGTGCGTAAATATGGTTGTAGTGAGAACCTAGCGTAGACTGATAATTGAATTCATCGGCAAAGAACTGGGTAGCGGATTGAAGACCAGCAACTAGTGATGTGACGGCCAACGCGGGGATGCCAACGCCAACCCGAGGCTTTCCCGCGCGAACTTGCGGACCAACGGCATTGTTAAATTTATCTTTCATTTGATAAGCCCTTTTAATAATGACAGTCGGTAGGAGTGAGTAATGCCATAGGGCTCGCGTTTTAGCGGCTAAAACACTCGAATCCATGACCTACGACGTGAATAACATCACCCAGCCAAACAACTGTATTTAACAAGCAATTTATCTATGAAAATAGATTATCAACAATAACTTACGAATGCAAATACATTAACTTTAAATTCTAATAAAAAGCCTAAAAAACCGGACATACATCTAATAAGAAACAACACTGGCTATCTACGCCGGACTTTTTCGATTTTTATCGAACCCAATTTACTGACAGAAACAGCATCACCAATAGTTAAACGCTTTAAATGCACCGCCGTTTTTTCGTCTACCGGCAATACAAGTACAACATCATCGCGCTTTAGAAGCGCAAGGGGCTTACCATCAATACGCCGTAAGCCGGCAAAAGATAGCGTGCCCACGTCATCCTCACCGTATCGCCTATGCACAGGCACATCAATACCCGTTCGCCGTTTTTCTTCACGCTCGACAATGTACTTATCGGCCTCTAAATACAAACTCAATCCTGGTCCAGAAACTGGCCGTCGCAATGTGTTATTTGCGTCGGATCTTTGCTGCTCCACACCACCAGGTACATTGCCCGACAGTAGCATTTCAATTCCACTGGCGAGGCGAACCATAGCGAGACTGGACAAGTCTCGCAAACGGTTGCGACTTTCGGGCGGCGGTCTACGCCCAACGCGGCTAACGTTGGGCTTATTGATGAATCCGAAGAATCCAACTCGTCGCCCAGCTTCATTGAATCGCTCTCCATTGGCATTATTGGCTCTTGATCCAACACCGCTAACGCCGCCTCCAGTTTCTCTTCCTCGCTCAGCTGTTTGCCCATGCTCGTTCTCCGTAGTTTTATTTAATAAAAATAGCCGCTGCCGCTCCAGGATTGGATCGGCAAAGATCAATGGAAGACCGGCGAACACCGCCGCCTTTACTATTCGCGCTTTAAATTCAATGCTGCCATTAACCGTGATTGCGCTTCCATATTTATCCATTGCCATGCGCAAGGCGGTTTCTAAACCATCGTCCGTAGCACCACGCGATACCTTAAGCTTATCGCCATCATCGCGGATAGCCGACTCACCGAAACGATAAATGATGGTCCCCTTCTTTGTGACGCTATCCTGTGTAGCATTCACTCTATGCGTTGTGCGTTTCCCGCCCGCAGCGCCGATTGTATTTCCCTTTAACCCATGAGCCGCTTCCCGAGCGCGTAAAGCGGTAAGCGCGTCAACATCACCGGCAGACGCTTTATGCCGTAACCAGTCGACCCACTGTTGCGGCCTATGCTTTTCAAGTATCGTTATCCTCTTTGCCTGGTATCGTTCGTTAGCTAGTTGTATATCTGCCAACAAAGACTTGCTGACCAGAGCGTACAGAATCTTCTTCTCAATGCGAGATTTCGCAGAGAGCTTTATCACAGCCCGCTTTAATTTAGCCGTTCGCTTGGCGGCATTTATCTTGCTGGCCTTCTCTTCTCGGGCCGATTTCCATTGCTGAGCGCGTAGCGCTCCTTGACCGACCTGCTCATTCTTATACTTGGCAAACAATAGTGTTGTATCAATCCTAGAACCAACCGGCTTAGCTTCGTAGTTTTTCGCCCACCCATTACCCGGCTCTTTTGGAAGAGACTTGAATTTGCCAAAACGATCCTCAAGCTTCCCCTTCGATAAATCACGCGCAACGGTACTAGCCTTTACCATCAAGCCATCATGATCGGCAATGACAAAGCCATTGCCTCTTTCCTGCAATTCGAGACCATGTTCTTGCAACACTTTATGAAACTGATCCCAAGAATCGGTCGCGTTAAGCTGATCCAAACATTCACGCCTGACCCAACTGAGTAAACTTTCAACACCAGCATGCCGTTCCATATCGGCTGCACGGTTTTCACTTGGCACCTTGTTCGATAGGTGGTTATCTCGCTCAAGCCCGTACTTTAATTCTATGGCTTCACATAACTTGCCAAGAACCTTATGGTCGTTATATGGGTTATGAATGGTTAATCGTGTCGGATGGATTTTATTGATTGCAATATGCATGTGAATATTATCGGTGTCGCAGTGAACAGCGCTAACACGCTGATGCTCTCCATACCCAATCCCTTCGCAAATAGTATTTTCAATCTCCTTTAAGATTTCATTACCGGGATGTTCGCCATCGCGAAAACTCAGGATTAAGTGATAGGTCTTATCCGATTCTGCACGGGTATTCATACCCTGGACAGTAGTTACTTCGATTATTGCGGCCGTTAAATCATCCGACAGACAGTTAGTCACAGAGGCGTACTCGATACGCTCGTTCTTATCCTGGTCGTCAGATATGTAATTCGCAAGCGCGCCGAAGTCACTCTTCTTGATCGACTTCATCGAGACATGTTTCGCGATCATAAGCGAAAAATTTTAGCCGCTAAAATCACAAGTTAGCCTTTGGCATGATTACAGCCTTCATTACCTCAACCATTTTGTCTTGCGTAGCTTCGATACGCGCAAGTGCTGCCCTGATAGTGGATTCACCGAACTGAGCAGTTCGGGCGTCATTGGTTAACCAAAGTTTAAGCAACCCACCTAGTCGCCCCAGGTCGCCATTGATCTTCGCCAACTCCAAAACCCTCTCATTGTCAGTGATGCTTTTAGGCGCATAACCAAGACCAAGAAGCCTTAGATAGGCCGATGTACTGTGCCCTGTCTGACGAGCATGACCATCTATGGCGGCTTTTTCTTCGGGTGTAACCCTAACGACAATCGGGGTACTGTTCTTTCTCGTCGGCTTCTTTTCACTCGTTTTATCTCTCTTCATATAACTCATCCGTAAAACATTTACCGGCGGTAGCCGGTTGGCCTCGCAGAGCAGGATCCTCGTTGAGTGCGTAGCGCGTATAAGAGGAAGTGAAGCGCTAGTATCGGCAGCGCCGGTGCTAGCACTTCACATATCCTGCCCCGACTTTTCAGTCGTTGATGTCACAACAGGTTGTCACTTTATAGTCAAAAAACACCCAACGGCACGATCAACACATGTAAATTAATGTACATATTAATATAAAGTCATATAAAATAAAGTAAAATCAGTTACAGATAGCATATTTTTTACATGTTAATTGACTCATAATTGACTGTGCCGCACTACCAGTGATATGAAATGAATAAACGTTATCCAGAACAACTAGCGGAGTGGGTAAAGAAAAAACACTCAGTAAAAGCGCGCGACCGAAACCTAGTGATGTTTCAGGCAGTAAAGGATGACGTCTGCGAAGCGATATCGACGGGCTATTCAATACGGACAATATGGGAGCACATGCACGAAACAAAGCGGGTCACGATTGGGTATCACCAGTTCCTGAAATATACAAACCAGGTGCTAAAGAAAGCTTCCCAAAAACCACCAAAAGAAAACATTGCACAACCTGAACCAAAGAAAGGAGCCAAACCACCAGAAAAACAATCAGAAAAATCTAGCCCCGGCAATCAACACAAAATCCAAAACTTTATTTTCGACCCATCACCCAAAAAAGAGGACTGGATCTAATGGCAAAAATACACCTGGTATTACAAGGCAAAGGCGGCGTAGGTAAGTCGCTAATCGCTGCATTGATCGCGCAATACAAAATTAGCAAAGGGCATACGCCGTTATGCGTAGACACGGATCCTGTAAATGCAACGCTTAACGGATATAAAAAGCTCAATGTAACTAAACTCGACATATTGGACGGTGATGAAATCAATTCGCGCCATTTCGATAAGTTGATTGAAATGATTGCGGGCAGTGAAAGCGACATAGTTATCGATAATGGAGCAAGTTCATTCGTTCCACTTTCAAACTACCTAACAACAAATGCAATTCCACAACTACTAAAGGACTTGGGCCACACGTTTGTTATTCATACTGTTGTAACTGGTGGGCAAGCATTGGTAGATACGGTTGCCGGATTTGGTCAGCTAGTTCAACAGTATCCGGAGGAAGCTGAGTTTGTTGTATGGCTTAACCCCTACTGGGGACCAATAGAAGACAACGGCAAAGGGTTTGAGCAAATGAAAGCCTATACCGCAAACAAAGCACGTGTTGCAGCGATTGTAAAAATACCGGAATTAAAGGCCGAAACATTCGGACGAGACTTGAGCGATATGCTGCAAGATAAAATGACATTCGAGGAAGCCATTGCTGCAGAGACAAACAGTATCATGATGCGCCAACGCTTAAAACTAATCCAGCGCCAACTGTTTGAACAAATGGATACTGCGGCGATACTGTAATGAGAGATGATCAAATAGAAAGTCTGATCCGGGAAATCGCGACTAAACACGGCATTGCCGTTGGCCGCGACGACCCCATTTTGATACTGCAAACGATCAATAATAGATTGCTACAGGACGGCGCAAAGGCTCAGCAGGATATGCTGGATCAATTCAAACAAGAGCTAGAATCGATGGCAATGCGCTGGAGTGAAGATGCCAAGAATAAAGCCGAACGCATTGTAAATGCGTCGTTGAACGCCAGTAAGGAATCAATGGAGAATATAATGGCCCAAGGCGCAAGGGATACCATAAAAACCGTTAGACTTGAAATAGATTCGTCGTTAAACAGAATCAATCGCCCAATCCGTGATGCCAAAAAAATCGCCTATCTGAACGTTGTCGCAGGCAGCATGACAATCATTGCTGTAACTGCCTTTTTAGTATTCAGTGTTTGGTTCAAATAAAGCAATCGATATACCGTACTTAAGGCCTTTTGAAAACGCTGATGATTCAAGCGCCAGAACTCACTTACAGGCATTTTCGGCGAAGATAGGCCCTAATACGTTTTAAGTATTGGCATTCAGCAATAAAACGCTTCATATTCACAACGTGAGCCTTGTTTGGTAAATTTTAGCCGCTAAAATCGACAATTCCCTAAATCTAAAAAGCTGGTTAGAATTGTAAGCCGGAATCCCAGAAATTTTGTCCCTTGATGCTAATTCCGATATCGGCCA
>PERF01000040.1 GCA_002928495.1 Methylobacter sp.
CCTCACTAAATCCTAGGCATCTTACAGGCGCAAGGCTATCAATTTATAACGGCAAAGTTGAAAAACATCATTAATCTGAACCAATAGGTTATCGTTAACCTATTGGTTTAAAAAAGATAACTCTGGCGGCCTTTTTCTGGGCTATGGGGTAATAATGAATTTAACCTCAATACTATTTGTTAAATTTAAATTTTATTCAAATAATTTTTGCGGGGCTTGATTAATCCAAACCCAGCTAAAACGGAACCAAACAGCCAAATCGCTGGAGGCAAAGGCACGGTTGAAGATGAAAAACTTTCGGCTTGCAAAAAAACTGCAGAATCAAGTGCTGAATCAGTTGCATCGGCAATAGCTAGTTTTATATGGTGGTTACCGTTAGATAAACCTGAAAAGCTTGCATTTAAAACTGTTGTAAAACCATCGTATTGAACATTAAAAAAGGCATTCTCATTATTTTGATAAAAAATTGAATTAACATCTAAATTAACATTATTAATTGAAACAGGTGCAGAAGTTCCAGGTATCAAGGCAATATTCACACCGTCAAGGAAAAACCCAAAAACATCATTAAAATTGGAGTTCACAAACTCGTTATATTCTTCAGAAGCGAAAACATAATTAAAAGATATATTGCCTGAGTCCGATTGAAAATCAAATTCAAGCACGTTTGCATCCAAAACTGTTGCATTGATAAGGGCGCCCAGGTCAGTATCCGAACCTGAATCAGTTGTCGTGCTGTTCGAATTGGTATTGGGTCCAACAGCAGAATTGGCGTCTCCCGTTGTTAAAATAATACCGCTTTCAAAACCGATACCGGCAGATAGCCCCCCGGAAAAAAAGCCTTGCTGTGTTTGAGCGCCTTGCAATGCGACATTACTGATGGTTACGCCCGCTCCCTGTAGAGCATTCGCTAGATCGCTACCATTATTGGTAGTGGTAATAGTCAAAGAAGAAAAAGCTGGAAGTGGGAAAAGCAAAGATAAAGCTAGAGCTATTTTTTTTTTCATGAACTCACCTAATTGTCAAAGTCTAAGAAGAATGGCTGCTGTTGCTTACATAAAATGTGAGTTGCTTCACATTTGAGCAAATCTTCTCACAAAAAATATGAGTAGACTTTGTCTAGTGGCGAAAGTACTTATTTTCGTGGTGAAAGTAAGGTTTTTTTAAGCGAAATGTTTTTCTTGTTGTTAAGCTGGACTTAAAAATGGTTGCTTTAAAACGAACAATGCGGTTCGCACCTCAATATCCTACGCATTTTACGGGTTTCTTTATATAGCGAAAAGCTTCCCAATGTTTATCCAGGCTTTCAGTAAACCGTTTATTATCATCAGCAAGATTTACCGTAAAAACCAGGTTTAGCAGGGCTGGTAAAATTTAAGGCAAAAATCCGCATTCGAAGCGCCTCTTTAAGTTTGACGTAATCGCCTTGGGTTTTGCTAAACCTGGCTTCATGTCCTGCCCAATGCTGCGGTCACATTCTACGCACCAACTTTATATTTGATGATTTTTAAGTTAGTCTCTAGCATGAGGGGTTACCGCCTTCGTTCTGTATAAAATATGACACTTTAAACCCGGCAGCCGCTCCAGTTTTTTCAAGATGGCTGTCAGAGCAGGTCTTAACTTATAAATTTTAAAAAACACGGTACGGGCATGTGTCCGATTTTTCCTGACTATTACTAAACTAATCTACCAACTAAATTGAGGCTTTTATTATGATAATTGCAAAAAAGCAGCAGATTTTTATGCTACTAAGCGGCTTACTATTAGCGCCAGCCACTCAAGCGTCTGCCTATACGGTGACTCAATTAGACAATCCGTCGGGTTTCTTCAGTATCGCCGGCAGTATCAACAATAATGGCCAGATAGTCGGTACTGCCTTTAACTTTAGCGGTGAGGGTCAGGCTGTACTGTGGCAAGCCGGCTCCACCACGCCCATTGCCTTAAGCGCTTTGGGCGGTACCCGTACCGGTGCCACCAGTATTAACGACAGTGGTCAAATTGTGGGAAGCGCTTCTACCAGTAATGGTCAAAACCACGCGGTTTTATGGCAAACCGGCTCCAGCGCACCGGTTGATCTGGGGACATTGGGCGGTACTCAAAGCTTTGCCCTTGGTATCAACGCTAACGGCCAAATAGTGGGCGGCGCCTCAGACAGCAGCGGCCAAGTCCAGGCGGTATTATGGCAAGCCGGTTCCACCTCGGCCATTAATCTGGGCACATTGGGAGGCTCCAACAGTTTTGCCTACAGTATCAACGCCAGCGGCCAAATAGTGGGTGGTGCAGCCGATAGCGGCGGGCAAGTTCATGCCGCCTTATGGCAAAACGGCTCCAGTACGCCGATTGACCTGGGTTCGTTTGGGGGCAATTCCAGTTTCGCTACCGCAATCAACGCCAGCGGCCAGATAGTGGCCAATGTTACTGGCAGCGGTGATGCCTACGCGGTATTGTTGGAAGCAGGCTCCACTACGCCGATTAACCTGGAAACTTTGGGCGGTGCCAGTACGGCCTATGGTATTAATGCCGGCGGTCAGGTAGTGGGTGAATCCTTCAGTGACGGCATTAACCGTGCTGTCTTATGGCAAGCAGGTTCTACCGCGCCTATCGATTTAAATACCCTGGTATCCCTGGAAGATGGCGTGATTCTGCAAACGGCTTTTGGTATTAATGACCGGGGCCAGATTATTGCGTTGGCGTCGAATGGGTTTAGTGTGTTGTTAACGCCAACCAGTGTGCCTTTGCCGGCGGCTTTCTGGCTGTTTGGCTCGGCCTTGGCGGGTGTTTTTGGATGTAAGCGTCGTACCGCTGTTCACCACGCCTGAAAATAATAGCTTTTGCGTAACCGCTTTCCGGAAGGAAAGCGGTTTTTTGTTGCAATGCCGGCAGCGATTGCGATGCGGCCTTGTGTTTTCAGCTCGTCAAGGCTGAAGGGAACGCGGGTTAAAACTTCATGGCCGGAGCTTTAGGAAATATTGTTTAAACTCAGCATAATAGCCCACACAGCGTTGAAAATTAATTGCTGAGAGCATTGCTATTTCACATTGTTAAAGTGAGATTAGCCACTGGCTGCGGCTTAGCCGTGCAGGCATCATAACCCTGCAACTAATTGCAAACTATGGTTTCTTTCCGGCTTTATCAGGGGCGTGATATGCAAAAGCAAATGTTTATTTCTTTTGGGGCGGCAGTATTATTTTTCATCAATTTCACGGCGCAAGCCGATGGTATCACTTTTACCAATGATCCTTTTGCCGGCTCTTCGGCGCTGAGCACACCGGGGCGGCAGGTGGTAGGCAATGAAAACTTTATTAACTTTACCACAGGCAGGGATGTGTTTAGCTTCGACTCATCGGTTTTCGGCCTTTCCGGGCCGGTTAATTTAATTAACGGATTGGAGAGCGAGATTCCGTCGGGTGGTGTGAATTTCGTTGTTTTAAGAAGTTTTGATAACGACAACAACTTTTCCACACCTTTTAACGCGGGTACTGCGGCGAATCTGATTGCGAATCGGGTCGATACTGCAGGCGCGGGATTTTTTATTTATTTTAACCAAGGCCTGGATTTACCCAGGCTGGTATTTTCAACGGATTTGAGCAGCAGCGACGCGGATCTAAAAGTTTTAGCCCGGTTATTAAATTTCACCGGCGATGACGGCAGAGCGGCGTTAGAGGATTTTTCTTCGGCAAACTTTGTGTTTACCAGCGCCGTGCCGTTGCCTGCCAGTGCGGTTTTGATGTTGTCGGCGCTCGGTTTTTCCGGGTTGAATCAATTCCGTTGGCGGTCAAAGGCAAACCGCACCATGCAAGCGCATTACGCTTAAAGCAGGTTACGTTACCCGCCGGCTTTGCTGGCGGGAACACCCCACTGGGCCTTGGTTTGCACCGAAGGCTGTCATGGGGTTTAACACGCAGTCAGACCGTTCTTAACATCGGAAAATCGGTATACCCCTTAGCACCTTCCGGCGCGTACCAATCGGCCATATCCGCATCAGGATTCAACGGCAGTTGGTGTTGGAACCGGTAAACCAGATCCGGGTTGGCGATAAACGGCCTGCCGAAAGCAATTAAATCGGCATCCCGTGCTTGCAGGCGCTGTTCGGCCAATTCCAACGTATAGCCGGTATTGCCGATAATGATGCCGGGGTAAACTTTTTTGAACTCGGCCAGGGTCATGGGCTCGCCCAGGCCGTGAAAACCGAATTCCAGGCCGTCCATGATATGCAGGTACGCTAAATCGTATTGCATGAGCTGCCCGGCGGTATAAAGAAATTGCTCGCGGAAATCGTGAGAACCCATGTCGTTAAATGCCCCGTTGGGCGACAAACGCACGCCGGTTTGCTCCGAATCCCAGATTTGTAAAACGGCTTCAACCACTTCCAGCAAAAAACGCGTACGATTTTCTACCGAGCCGCCATAGCGGTCGGTACGTTGGTTGCTTTTACTTTGCAGGAACTCGTCAAGTAAATAGCCGTTGGCGGCATGAATTTCCACCCCGTCAAAACCGGCGCTCAGAGCTCTTCTGGCAGCGTTCTGGTAATCTTTGACAATCAATTTGATTTCATCTGCGGCTAATTCGCGCGGGGTTTCGTAGGCTTGTTTGCCGTTGGGTGTGTGCAGGTAGTCTTCGTTGATTTTAATCGCGGATGGCGCCACCGGCAGCCCAAGTTCGGGATGAAAACTAGTGTGCGAGGCCCGCCCGCAGTGCCACAATTGTAAAAAAATCAAGCCACCTTTGGCATGCACGGCATCGGTTATTTGCCGCCAAGCTTGTGCTTGGGTTTCGGTATATATTCCGGGTGAATCGTTCCAGCCCAGGCCTTGTTCGGAGATGCTGGTAGCCTCGCTGATCATTAAACCGGCATCGGCGCGTTGTGCGTAATATTCGGCCATCAGCGCATTGGGCATACGGCCTTCGCTGGCGCGCGAACGTGTCATGGGGGCCAGCACAATGCGGTTTTTTGCCGTATAAGGGCCAATTGCTACCGGTTCAAAAAGTTTCATGATGTCTCCATAAGTGTTATGTATTCAAGTTAGGGCTGAAAGTCAGTAGCCTAACCGGGTTATTGCACCGGTTTTGCCGTAAACAAATAGCCGACCGCGAAGTATTTTAGCCTAATGGGTACATCAATGTTTAGTGCGTTGCAAGGCCATGGCCACGGCAGCGGTGCGGGTGGTTACGCCGAGCTTGTCAAAAATATGTTCCAGGTGTTTGTTCACGGTTCTGGGGCTGCTGCCCAAAATCAGGCCGATTTCTTTATTGGTTTTGCCGCGCGCTATCCACATCAGAATCTCCGCCTCGCGCGTGGTCAGGTGTAAAGAATCGCATAAACCGGCCAAATCCCATTGCGAGTTTTCTTTTTGCAGCAGTAGCAAAAATTCACCGGGCAGATGGCAGGCTGCGATTTTCGCGCTTAAACCCGAATTGCAGTGGTAATGGTTATCCTGATTCTGCTTGTCGGCCAGCGCTTGTATGGTCTGCCGGGTCCAGCTCAGCAGCGGTTCGGGCAGGAGCTGGCCGGGTTGGCAATCGGTTTGCCGGAAGTCTTTCAGCCATTGGCCGGCAATCGGGGTTAGCCAGATTATCCGGCCGCTGTCATCCACCGATAAGGCGGAAAACAAGCTGTGGTTCAACGCGCTTTCCACACGCTGTAATTGGCGCGCTTGCGACAGGTGCACTTCAATGCGCGCCAACACTTCCGGCGGCCGTATGGGTTTTACGATGTAATCCAAAGCACCTTCGCCGAAACCGCGCAGCAAGTCGTCCAGTTCGCTAAGGCCGGTCATGAACAGCACCGGAATCCGGGCGGTGGCGGGGTCGGCTTTGAGGCGGTTGCAGGTTTCAAAGCCGTCGATGCCGGGCATCATGACGTCCAGCAGGATAATGTCGGGTTTCAGGTATTTGATTTGATCCAGCGCCGATAACCCATCGGTGGCTACCAAAACCCGGTAGTTGGCTTCGGACAAGGTATCGGACAGCAAAGCCAGATTGCCGGGGGTGTCGTCCACAATCATGATGATGCCGTTATAATCAGCGGTCTCGTTAGCCATTGCCAGTTCTCCGTGCAAGTTAGCCGTCGCTCATAGCGTATTTTATCAGCGTCCGGATTTCGCCCAGGCGGAATTCGTTGGCCAGGGTTTTCATTTTGTAAACAAACGCTTGATAGTCCGGATAGTCCAGGCTGAATTGGTCCAGCTGTTTGTTCAGGCTTTGTAAATCGCCTATACGCACAAAATTCACCAGTTCCGTGATCAGTTCGGCCGGCGGCAAGGTTATCTTGGCAGCGCCAATGATTTTGGGGGGAATGTCGGCTTCGTGCTGGTAAATCCAAGTCAGGCCTAAATGCAGTTTGAGCTTGGCCTGAAGTTCGTCAACCTGAATGGGTTTGGCCATGAAGTCGTTGCAGCCGGCGTTGATGGCGGCCAGACGGTCAGATGGGTAGGCATTGGCGCTGAGTACGATGATGGCGGTTTCGCTGTTACGCTGGCGCAGATTGATAGCGGTTTCAATACCGTCTATGCCCGCCATGGACAAGTCCAGCAAGATCAAATCCGGCATGCTGCTTTGAATTTTCAGCAGGCACTCTTCACCCGAGCCGGCCTCGTCCAGATAAAATCCCAAAGGTTCCAGCAGCGATAAAAGCAGTTGCCTGTGGTCGGCCTGGTCGTCCACGATCATGATTTTACGGCGGCGGTCCCGGTAACCTGAAATTTGGCTTTCGCCGGGTTGCGGGTTTTCCAGGTTGATGCTGGGCAGCAGCAGACGGATTGTAAAGGTGGTGCCCTTGCCGGGCTCGCTTTTTACAGTCAGCTCGCCACCCATCATTTCAGTCAGAATCTTACTGATCGTCAGGCCCAAGCCGCTGCCGGAAACCGCATTGCCGGTAGTCGTGCAAAGCCGGGTAAAGGGCTGAAAAATGTTCTGCAGCTGTTCCTGGGCGATGCCCACGCCGGTATCGGTCACCTGGAAATTAGCTACGCCGCCACTGTAGCCGATGCGGAAAATAATGCCGCCGGTACTGGTAAACTTAATCGCATTGCTCAACAGATTGATCAGAACCTGGCCCACGCGCTTTTCGTCGCCGCGTATGCGCTGAGGCAGCGTGCTGCCGATATGGCATTGAAACAACAGGCCTTTGTCTTCGGCCTGGGCTTTATAAATTTGCACCAGATGATCGATAAATTGCGGAAAATTGAACGGTGCGTTCTTGAATTCGAATTTGCGCGCTTCGATGCGGGCAATGTCCAGAATATCCTCGATCAGCGCGGCCAGATGTTCGCCGCTACGCTTTAAGGTTTCCACGGCCTGGCGGCGGTTGTCGGGTATGGCCGGGTCTTTTTGCAGGATATGGGCGTAACCGATAATGCTGTTCAGAGGCGAGCGGATTTCATGGCTCATGCTGCTTAAAAACCGGCTTTTGGCATTGTTGGCGGTATCGGCCATGGTCAATGCTTGTTGTAGTTTAATATCGGTGATTTTATGTTCTTCGATTTCCATCAGCAGTAACTGCGTTTGCTTGGCGGCTTCTTCATGCGCCACCCGCCGGCTTTCGGCATTTAAAATCAGCCACCAGGAGCAAAGGCCGATAAACACCAGCAGCGAAGCGTAAATTTTGATGAAATTTTGCTGTAATAATTCAAAGGCCAGACTATGCAGCTCTACGCTGAGTAAATCCTGATAATAAATGATGCCCACGAAAATGCCGGTAATTACCGAAAGCGACAAAAACATCAGCGTAAACCGCACCAGCCTTAGCCGCACGGTGAGCGACAGCGCCGTGGGCAGCCGGTGTTCGGCAATGCTTTCCAGGTAATCTTCAAAGCTGGAACCGGCTTTGCAGGCATCCAGGCAGCGTGCATCCAGCGTGCAGCACAACGAGCAGATATTGCCGGCATAAGCCGGGCAGTAGGCCATGTCTTCCTGTTCAAAGGTATTTTTGCAAATCGAGCACTTAGCGTGGTCAGCGGTTTTGCAGCGGTCGGCTTCGCGGTCGCGGGCCAGATAATGCCTGCCCTTATTAACGTACGCCACCAGCGGTGCCATGGCAAACGAGATGATTAGCGCAATAAAACCGGAAAATGCTTGCGCGTTAACGCCCAACAAACCTAAATAAGCCATAATCGAGATGATAGAGGCGAAAAATGCCGGGATGATGCCGACCGGGTTCAGGTCTGATAAATACGCGCGTTTGAATTCAATGATTTTGGGGCTTAAGCCAAAGGGTTTGTTGATCATCAACTCGGCGGCGATAGTGCTGATCCAGGCGATTGACGCGTGCGAGAACAACCCCAAGACTTTTTCCAGCGCGCCGAATACGCCGAATTCCATCATCAACAAGGCGATCATCACGTTAAACATCAGCCAGATTACCCGGCCCGGATGGCTGTGGGTAAGCCTGGAAAAAAAATTCGACCAGGCCAGGGAGCCGGCATAAGCATTGGTGACGTTGATTTTGACCTGGCTCAGGATCACAAACAGCGTGGTAGCGCCCAGCGCCCAGCGGGGGTCGTCGAATAACAACTCGTAAGCGGCCAGATACATTTGCGTGGGCTCATGGGCATGGCTGGGGCTGATGCCGTGGCGTATCGCCAGATGTGCCAGCAGTGCGCCTAGCAATTGCCGCAAGGTGCCGAAGATTATCCAGCCAGGCCCCGCAGTCAGCATGGCGGCCCACCAGCGCCAGCGGTTGGCAGGGGTTTTGTCGGGGAGAAAACGCAAAAAATCCACTTGTTCCCCAATCTGCGCCATCATGGAAAACGCCACCGTGGCCGAAGTGCCGAACAACAGCCAGTTGAAATTCTGCCCGCTGTTAGCGATGCCCAGATACGCGTCGACGATCATCAGCGCTTCCGGTTCGCGCAAGATCACCGCGACATACGGTGCAATCAACAGCACCAGCCAGAACGGCTGAGTCCATAGCTGCATGCGGCTGATGGTAGTGATGCCGAAGGTTACCAAGGGGATAACGACGATTGCGCTGATCACATAGGCTATGGACAGCGGAATGCCGAAGTACAACTCGATTGCCAGCGACATGATCGAGGCTTCCAGCGCAAACAAAATAAAGGTGTAAGAAGCATAAATCAGCGAGGTAACGGTTGAGCCGATATAGCCGAAACCGGCGCTACGCGTTAACAGATCGATATCGATATGGTGTTTGGCGGCATAATAGCCGATGGGCAGACCGGTGATAAAAATAATCAGGCCGACGCTGACGATGGCCCAGAAGGCATTGGTAAACCCGTAATTAATCGACAAGAAGCCACCGATGGCTTCCAATACTAGAAACGAAGTCGAGCCGAAGGCCGTGTTGGCAACCTGAAATTCCGACCATTTGCGGAAACTGCGCGGGGCATAGCGCAACGCATAATCCTCCATGGTTTCATTAGCCACCAAACCGTTGTAATCACGGCGGATTTTGGTAATGGTCTGGTGAATGCCTGTTTGCATGGTGCTTGCCTGTGCGCGGGTTATTCTGTCTAAGGCTTCCGGAAAAGCCTGGCCTAGTCTACACACCGGCGGTTAGGGTTGCCATAACCGCCATTGGCTTTAAACAGCCAAGCGCAGAGCCTTACCGGCGTTCATGGCCGAATTGCAGAATCACCGGCGCGCCCTGATTACGGATCAGCAATTGCTTACGGCCTTCTTCATCGCTTTGTTGTTGCTCAATGACCGGGTGGTTGTCCACTTGGCCGGGATTGGGCGCTTCGACGGCGGCAGGTTTGACCTGTTTAACCTCCACTTGAATTTGCGGAGCCCAGGATGGTTTGAAGGTTTTAGCTTCCACCGGTTTATTGGCCAACGGCAGTTTCAGTCCGTCCAACAGGTTGAAGCACAAGGTGCTGATGTCGTCGGTTAAGTTTGCTGTTGCTTTAGCGGGCGTTGTATCGCCCGTCAACGCAAAAGTGTTAAAAGTGGAATGCTCTTCAACGCTAATATTCGGATTAGTGGCCGAAGCTAACCGGCAACTGATCGGTAGCACATCGGCCTTCTGAAAATCCTGGGCGCGGGGATCGGCGTTGCCCAGGCTGAAGGACAGCCCCGCCGGTGTCGAATCATGGGTGATAGGCCCAAGTTTGGCCGTTAGTACATGCGAGTAAGTGCCGGCGTCAAGTTTGATCGGGAACTGCCATTCGGCCAGATTTTTACCGACTTGCTCGGTAATTTCCCGTTCGGGCAAGGAAAAGTTGAATTGCTTAAGATTGTCCGGCGCCAGTTTAAAGGCAATGGCGGTAACCTCGGCCTTGTTCAAGCCTACGCGGGTTTGCCCGTCTGCGACGGCCGTTTGAGCCGCCGGCAGCAATAAGGCGGGCAGAACGTACCAAACCAATGTTTTATATAAGCCATGCATGCCAATGCTCCTTGTTGATGGTTAAACTCTACGGAAGCCTGTATTCGGCTGCCATACGTCAAATAACGGATACGGTAAGGCGTATTGTGGCACAAACCGGTGGCAAATCGATGCTGTCCTCGAAGCCGGATCGGCAGGCAAGGGTTGAATTGCGCCTTGGCCGTTGTCCGGGCCGGTTTGAAGACGGTAAACTTAGCGGAAATAGCCTGGTCTCAGGCTCAAGTTAACACTTTTCATAGCCGCCAATTTCCCAGGAGTTAACCATGTCAACCCAATATTCACGCATCGCCATCGTTACCGGCAGCAGCTCGGGCATCGGCGAAGCCACCGCCCGAAAGTTTGTTGAAGCCGGTTACGGCGTGGTCGGCAATGCCCGTAACGCAGAAAAATTAGCCGGGCTGGAACGGGAATTAGGTACGGCGTTTGTCGGAGTTCCAGGCGATGCCGCCGACGGCGCGGTGCAGGAACGGCTATTTGCTACCGCCATCAGCCACTTCGGCAAACCGGCCGATATTGTAATCGCCAACGCCGGCCGCGGCTTGGGCGGCTCGGTCAAGGATGCCGACTTAAGCGAGTTCGACGACGTGGTTAAAATCAATCTGACCGGCACGTTGGCGTTATTGCAGAAAGCTGCCCGGCGCCTGGTAGAACTACAGCGGGGCGGTTATCCGAAAGCGGCGGCCGATATTGTTGTGATCGGTTCGGTGGTGGGGCGGCATGTCTCGCCGTTCAGCGCGGTTTACGGCTCCACCAAGTTTGCCGTACACGCCTTGGCCGAAGGCTTGCGGCGCGAGATCGGGCCGCAAGGCGTGCGGGTGTCGCTGGTGGAACCCGGCATCGTCATCAGCGGTTTTCAAGCGGTCGCCAACTACAGCGATACCATGGTGCAAGGTTTTCACGACAAATTCGGCCCGCTTTTGGCAGGCGAAGACGTTGCCAATACCATCCATTTCATCGTCAGCCAGCCGCCGCATGTGCACATTGGTGATGTGTTGATCCGCCCGACCCGGCAGGAATACCCTTGAGTGTGGGGACCAGCGGGTAATGCATAAAAGTAAACCGATCGGTTGAACTAAATTGGCTAGGCGGTGTCTTTGGTCTGCATTTATTATTCATAGATAGGAAGATAGACCGATGATAACCCCACATTTAACGCAAGACCGTTCCGCTTTGCGCTGCAAGGCTGTTTTATGACCTTAAACCGGCGTGATTTTTTAAAACTGACGGCTGCCGGCGCTGCTTCGGCATTGGCCCCCAACTTAGCCACTGCGGCGGCGTCCGCCAAAGCCATAGCCTTCGACGGCTTTACGGTGTTCGATCCGCGCAACGTGTTTGCCAAAGCCGAAGCACTGGTACCCGGTCAGGGTGCGGAATTTCTCAACCTGTGGCGTTCGCGTTTGTTTGAATACCAGTGGCTGCGCGTGGTCGGCGGGCATTATGCCGATTTTTGGCAAATTGGCCTTGATAGCCTGAGTTTTGCGGCAAACATGCTGCATCTGGAGCTTCAAGCCGAACAACGCGAGTCAATCATGCAGGAGTTTATGAACATGAAAGCCTGGCCCGAAGCCTTGCCGGTTTTGACCAAGCTCAAGTCCGCCGGCATACGCATGGCTTTTCTTTCCAATCTTACCGAGGCTATCCTGCTGTCCAGTACCCAGGCGGCCGGTTTGGATGGCTTGCTTGAAACGCCACAGACCACCGACCGCATCAAAACTTACAAACCCGATCCGCTGGCTTACCAGCTAGGCATGGTTTGTTTCAGACTCAAGCGGGATGAGATTGTCTTTGCCGCCTCTTCAGGCTGGGATGCCGCGGGAGCAAAATGGTTCGGTTACAAAACCGTCTGGGTCAATCGCAAAAACCAACTCTCCGAGGAGCTGGCTCCGGCAGCTGACTTGGTAACGCCGGATTTAAATGGGTTGGCGGATTTCTTGTCAGTCGGGTAATCACGGGGCGGTAAAAAGCTCGGCTTTGCCTGCCGAAGGCAAAGCCGTTCTTCAAACATGAAAGTGGGCGCTGGTTAAAGTTTAGTAAGACTAATCGATACGCCTTGTTATCGATGTTAACAAAGGTATTGGTTTGACAAGCTGGCAAAAGCGGTTAGGCTGAGGCATGGATGCTTTCCCATACAATAAAAACTACCAGGGCCTCGCCATGAAACCAACTCATTTTATTATGCTTGCTTTGCTGCTTACCGCTAATGTCTGCTGGGCGTATGGCGGCGGCGGAGGCGGGACAAAAGCTTGTAGCAAGCCTAAGTTCGGCAATTTTGCGCCGGATCCGAAAACCGAAGCCCAGGCCGGCTCGGAATTTTCCTTTATGGCTTCGAAAAATACTTATCCCAATACGATTAAAGTCGCTTTGAAAGGCCAGCCTGTGGAACTTAAGGTAACCGATAAGAACGAGGCGGGTTTTTTGGTGTCAGGAGTTGTTCCCCAAAATTTGAAAGGCTCTTTTGCCAGGGTTGCCATCTCTGCCGAAAGCCAGGGTAATTGCTCCGGCAGCGATGGCTGGCTGCTGAAAATTGCGCCATAACCAAATGGTATTTGGTGGTTTGCCAATACCGATTCGTGACAGGTTAAGGCAGTAAAAACCTGATTACCTAGGTTGGTTCGGCCTCACTATGCTTAGCTAGGTTGATCACGAACGCTTTAAACCTATATGGCCGGGCCAAAGCTTGCTTTAATCGATTGATTATGCCGGGTTGCCCGGCTTGGTCAAGCGCCGTTAACAGTTTGAGTGATGCCATGAAATTGCACGCTTTAAACCGGCATGGAACATCCCGTTTTGAAAAGCCGCAGGTGAATTGCGGCTAGTAAGTAAATAGGCTGGTTTTAATCCAAACTTCGGACATAAACCGGTAATTAGATTGACAAGTGGGATAATAAGCCTACAATGCGAAACAGCAATTGAATTTGACTTACCCTTGTTTTCCTTCTCGACGCTGATTCCAGCGCTTCCCGCACTGCTTTTCATCCGGTAATTTCATATTTTCTGCTTTAACGAACCTTACATTTAGGGTTCACCCTCCATAAAATTCAATACAGGACACATTATGTCTACAAAATCTACAGGCACTGTAAAGTGGTTTAATTCCGATAAAGGTTTCGGCTTTATAGAGCAAAATCAAGGCCCCGACGTCTTCGTTCACTTCCGGCACATTATGGATTCAAATTCTTCTTCAAGCGGCTATAAGACTTTAAACGAAGGGCAACAAGTCCAATTTAAAGTCGTAAACGGCATTAAAGGCCCTCAAGCTGAAGAAGTCGTTATTCTCTAGATCCCTTTGCGTTAACCGCAGAGTTTGCGGCGGAACCGTTTGCTCCTCTATTTAAGGAAACCGTGTGATTTCATTTCCAAGACTTGAGTGCTGGAATGATGCAACCAAAGTGGCAACGGTTGCCGCTGCACAAAACAAAAAACGCATATTGTGCAGAGTTTCGCTGGCATTGCTCGCTGAGAAATACGGTGCCTCCGAGAACACGCCCATGCAGATCATTGCTGAACACCGTGATGCTATCCAAGACGCCGCAAGAAAGCTGATAGAAGCCGATGCCTTCGAAGACGACGGTTCCATTCTTATCCGCCTGCGGGATCTTTGAGCAAGCCGCGCGGTTGGCAGCCATATTTGTTAGTGGATTTCACAAAGGAAACCCGCTATAGCGTAGAAGCTGGATGATGGAAAAATAAAAGTCCCCATCGTTCTTACTTCAACTTTAATTTTGACTTAATAGCCGGTAGAGATTCTTGAAAAAAATTTATGTAGGAAATTTACCTGACAATGCAACTGAAAGCAGTATTACTGAGCTCTTTTCAGAGGTTGGCAGAGTGCGTTCAATACAAATTGCCCAAGATGTGTTCTCCGGAAGATGCAAAGGCTTCGGGTTTATCGAAATGGAAGGCCATGAAGCAAGAAGTGCGATTGCAACTTTCGATGGCAAAATGTACCAGGGTAAATCTTTAAAAGTCCGGTTTGACGACGAGAAAAGCAAGCGCAAACCATCGCGCCGCCGTTAAGCCCGAATTCATTCAATAAAACGGCTGCCAGTCTAAAGCCGACTATAAAAATCATTATTATCAGGTCTTGCCGCCCAGCGAATCGCTTAAAGAGTGCGTTTGGCGGCAACCTGTTTTCTTAAGCTTCCGTTTTATTTCCACTTTTGTAAACCTAACCTAAGGTTTTAGTCCGCTTTCCGGGCATGGCTTTTGTGCCGTTCTGCCGCATTGGTTTGGCCGTTTATCCCCATACGTCATATAACTCATGAGTTATATGACGCATTGTTCCTACCCCTTACAAACTGAAAGAATCAGCCACGCCGGTTGCTCAAGGCAATCATTTAGGCGATCGGCTTTCTAGCTTACAAAAATGGGGGAACTTTATGCATGGTTTAACCGCAAGCGTATTCGCAGTCATTATCTCTAACCGGCACAGCGTTGGAGGTATTCGCATATGAAGACTTTAATCAAGTTGGATCTCGATAAAAAACCCTGGGAACAAGACGGCCTGATTCACAACCGATGGCACCCGGATTTGCCGATGGTGGCCATGGTCAAGCCCGGTGACGAATTCCGCGTCGAGTGCATGGACTGGACCGGCGGCCAGATAGGCAATAACGACAGCGCCAACGACGTGCGCGATGTGGATTTAACCCAGGTGCATTATCTAAGCGGCCCTATCGGCGTGGAAGGCGCCGAACCCGGCGATCTGATGGTGGTGGATATTTTGGATGTCGGCACCTTGGCCGATTACCAATGGGGTTTTAACGGCTTGTTCGCCAAAGAGAACGGTGGCGGCTTTTTAACCGACCATTACCCGGAAGCACGCAAATCCATCTGGGATTTCCACGGTATTTACACTAGTTCACGGCATGTGCCTTCGGTTAAATTTGCCGGCATTATGCATCCCGGCCTGATCGGCTGTTTGCCGTCCAGGGAATTATTGGAAACCTGGAACGCCCGTGAGGCGGCCTTGATTGCCACCGACCCGGACCGGGTGCCCGCGCTGGCGCTGCCGCCCAATCCGCAATCGGCGGTGATGGGCAGGCTCACCGGCGATGCCGCCAAATCCGCAGCCATGGAAGGGGCGCGCACGGTGCCACCGCGCGACCATGGCGGAAACTGCGACATCAAGAATTTAACCAAAGGCTCAAAAGTTTATTTTCCGGTTTATGTCAAGGACGGCGGTTTGTCCATGGGCGATTTACATTTCTCCCAAGGCGACGGCGAGATCACCTTCTGCGGCGCCATCGAGATGGCCGGTTACCTGGACATCAAAGTCAGCCTGATCAAAGAAGGCGTCAAGAAATACGGCATCAGCAACCCGATTTTCCAACCCAGCCCGCTGACGCCCAGCTACCGCGATTACCTGATTTTTGAAGGCATTTCCGTGGACGAGCAAGGCAAGCAACACTATCTGGATGTGCACGTCGCCTACCGCCGCGCGTGTTTAAACGCCATCGAGTACCTGAAAAAATTCGGTTACAGCGGCGCGCAAGCCTTGTCTATTCTGGGCACTGCCCCTGTGGAAGGCCATATCAGCGGCATCGTCGATATCCCCAATGCCTGCGCCACGCTGTGGGTGCCTACCGAGATCTTCGATTTCGACATCAAACCCTGCAGCGACGGCCCCAAGATCATGGTCGACACCGCTATCGATACCGCGGTGGCGAGTTAAGGAGCCAGGCACATGCCCTTGTACGATTATCACTGCGAACACTGCGGGCCGTTTGCCGCATTTCGCAAAATGGCGGAATCGCATTTGCCGGCCGCTTGTATTGCCTGCGGCAGCAACAGCGCACGGGTTATCTCGGCGCCCCACTATGCTTTGCTGGGCAAAGCTCAACGCATGGCGCATGAGCGCAACGAACAATCCGCCCATGCGCCTAAAGTCCGGCAGCGTTCCGGCTGCGGCTGCACCGGCGCGCATACCTGCAACACCGGCAAAGCCGCCCCTGCGGCCGCCGAAAGCCCGGTGTTTAAACGCCAAACCAAAGTTACCGCCAGGCCCTGGATGCTGGGGCATTAGTCTTTATTTATCAACAGGAGAAACCGATGAATTATTCCATACGTCGACAAACTTTACTCAAGCCGACCTGGGTGGCCGCTTGCGGGCTGGCCTTGGCCATGCTGGCAGGGCCGGCGGTGGCGGAAGATTTTCCGACCGCCGCCGTCAACACTAGCGGGCTTGCGGTAACCGATAAAACCGTCACCGTGGGTATTTTGCACTCCGCCACCGGCACCATGGCGATCAGTGAAACCGGCTCGATACAGGCGGAAAAACTGGCTATCGCGCAGATCAACGAAATGGGTGGGGTGTTAGGCAGAAAAATCGAAGTGATTCAGGAAGACGGCGCCAGCGACTGGCCGACATTTGCTGAAAAATCCAAAAAGCTGCTGGAAAACGACAAAGTAGCGGCGGTGTTCGGCTGCTGGACTTCGGCATCGCGTAAGGCTGCACTGCCGGTGTTTGAAAAAGACAACGGCTTGCTGTTTTACCCGACGTTCTACGAAGGCCTGGAGCAATCGAAAAACGTGTTTTACACCGGCCAGGAAGCCACTCAGCAGATTCTGGCGGGGTTGGATTGGATTGCCAAGGAAAAGAAAGCCAAAACCTATTATTTGATCGGTTCGGATTACATCTGGCCGCGCACGTCCATGAAAATTGCGCGCAAACACATTGAGCAACATTTGGGCGGCAAGGTAGTGGGCGAAGAGTATATCGCGCTGGGCGACACCCAGTTCGGTTCGGTGATCAACAAAATCAAGCTGAAAAAGCCCGATGTGATTTATGCGGCCGTGGTTGGCGGCAGTAACGTGGCCTGGTTCAAACAGCTCAACGCGGCCGGCCTTAACGCCAAAAAGCAAAGCCTGTTGACCATTTCAGTAACGGAAGATGAAGTGTTGGGGATAGGCGGCGAAAACCTGGAAGGTTTTTACTCGGCCATGAAATATTTCCAATCTTTGAAAAACGCCAACAACGAAGGCTTCGTGGCGGCATTTAAGAAAGCTTATGGCGACAAAGCCGTGATCGGCGATGTAACCCAGGCAGCATATTTGGGACCCTGGTTGTGGAAGGCGGCAGTAGAGCGGGCCAAGAGCTTCGATGTCGACAAAGCGGTTGTCGCCTTACCGGGCTACGAGCTGACCACGGCGCCGGAAGGTTATGTGAAAGTCGATCCCAACCACCACCTTTGGAGCAAGCTGCGCATCGGCCAATGGCGTAAAGACGGCCAGGCCGACTTGGTGTACGAGTCCGATCTGATCGCGCCGGATCCATTCCCCAAAGGCTACCAATAATCCGGTCTTGAGTTAAGGCAGCGGCCGCACAGCCGCTGCCGCTTGCCAATGAAGTGAAAGCCGAGAGGAGGCCAGTATGTTTGAATATACGATGGAAGAAGTGGGTAATATCGTGGTCATGCAGGGCTTCTCCGGGTTAAGCCTGTTTAGCGTGTTGCTGCTGATGGCGTTGGGGCTGGCTATCATCTTCGGCCAAATGGGCGTGATCAACATGGCCCACGGCGAGTTTATGGCGGTGGGCGCTTATACCACGGTGATGATGTCGAAACTGGCGGTCGCCTACGACATTGTTAACAGTTACTTTGTGTTCGCCATCATCGCCGCCTTTATTCTGGCGTTTTGGATCGGTTACGGCGTGGAGTTTTTACTGATACGGCATTTGTACAAGCGGCCGCTGGACACCTTGCTGGCAACCTGGGGCTTGAGTCTGGTCATGCAGCAGATATTCCGCTCCGCCTTCGGCGCCAAGGAGGTTAGCGCCGAGCTGCCGGAATGGCTGTTGGGATCGTTTCAGCCGACGGAAGGCATCGATATCCCGATTAACGGCGTGTTTGTCATGGCGTTGGCGCTGGTGGTGACGGTGGGGGTGTATTTGTACATGTTCCGCTCCCGAGCCGGCCTGCGCGTCAGGGCTACCGTGCAAAACCGGGTCATGGCCGGCGCCGTGGGCATCAACACCAAACAAGTCGACCGCTTGACCTTTGCCTTGGGTTGCGGCATTGCCGGGGTGGCCGGCGCGGCCTTCACCACCATTGCCTCAACCGGCCCTACAACCGGCTCGCTGTACATTGTCGACAGCTTTATGGTGGTGGTGTTCGGCGGTGCCGCCAGTTTGATGGGCACTATCGCCTCGGCGTTCGGCATTGCCCAGGCGCAATCGATTCTGCAATTTTTCATGACCAGTTCCATGGGTAAAGTGGCCACGTTGATGACGATTGTCGTCATTCTGATGCTCAAGCCGGAAGGTTTGTTTGCATCCAAAGTCCGTAAGTAATCGAAGAGGAACCGTGTATGAAAGCGCTATCAGAGAAATTATTAGGCAGCAAAGACAGCGCTATCGGCTTGGCGGTGCTGGCTTTGCTGTTGTTTGTGGTATTCCCGTCGGCACTGGATTTGTTCCGGCTGAATCTGCTGGGAAAATATGTGACCTATGCCTTCGTTGCCGTCAGCCTGGTATTGTTATGGGGTAACGGCGGCATTTTAAGTCTGGGCCAGGGTATTTTTTTCGGCTTGGGCGGTTATTGCATGGCCATGTTTCTCAAACTGGAAGCTTCCGACCCCGAAAGCACCAAAATCCAAAGCACGCCGGGCATTCCCGATTTTATGGATTGGAACCAGCTCACCGCCTTGCCCTGGTTTTGGGAGCCCTTTAAAAGCCTGCCGCTGACCTTGATTCTGGTGTTGCTGGTGCCGGTGTTGCTGGCTTATATCATCGGCGCGGCCATGTTCAAACGCCGCGTGGGCGGGGTGTATTTTTCCATTATCACCCAGGCTATCGCCTTGATTCTGAGTATTCTTATCGTCGGCCAGCAAGGCTATACCGGCGGCGTCAACGGCATTACCGATTTAAAAACCATGCTGGGTTGGGACATCCGCACCGACAGCGCCAAATACATTTTGTATTACGTTAACGCCGGATTGTTGATCGTCTGCATTTTGTTATCGCGCTATGTCATGAGCTCCAAGTTCGGCATGCTGCTGTTGGCCATGCGCGACAAGGAAGAGCGCGTGCGCTTTTCCGGATATGACGTGGCCGGTTTCAAAATTTTCATTTTCTGCTTTGCCGCCATGTTATCGGCCGTGGGTGGCGCCATGTTCACCCTTCAGGTGGGTTTTATGTCGCCCAGTTTCGTCGGCATCGTGCCGTCCATCGAGATGGTGATTTTTGCTGCCGTGGGCGGGCGCATGTCGCTGATTGGCGCGGTTTACGGCACGCTACTGGTGAATTACGGCAAGACCGTATTTTCGGAAACCTACCCTGAACTTTGGCTGTTTTTGATGGGCGGTTTGTTTATTGCCGTGGTGATGTTTTTCCCGGACGGCCTGGCCGGTGTGTACGACAAATATGCTAAGAAATTCAATATTAGCGGCCTGATCTGCAAGTTGTTTAAAAAACCGGCAGCACATGCGCATGATGTCGCGGAGGAACAAGCATGACCAATACCGATTTTGTTTTGGCAATTGAAGATTTAACGGTGTCCTTCGACGGATTTAAAGCCGTTGATGAGCTTACCATGTACATAGACAGCAATGAGTTGCGCGTGGTGATAGGCCCTAACGGCGCCGGTAAAACCACGGTGCTGGATTTAATCTGCGGCAAAACCAAATCTACCGGTGGTTCCATCAAGTTCAAAAACCGCGATATCACCAAACTGTCCGAGCACGAAATCGTGCGGGCAGGTGTGGGGCGCAAGTTTCAGACGCCCTCAATCTACGAAAACCTCACCGTTTACCAAAATCTGGAAGTATCTTACCCGGTCGGCCGCTCGGTATGGGGTAGCCTGTGGTTCAAACGCACGAGCCAGGTAACCGAACGGGTGCATAAAATCGCCGAAGAAGTCTTGTTGACCGATTTCTTGCACCAAGAAGCCGCCTTGCTCAGCCACGGCCAAAAGCAATGGCTGGAAATCGGCATGCTGCTGATGCAAGAGCCGGAGCTGCTGATGCTGGACGAACCGGTAGCAGGCATGAGCGCGAAAGAACGCGACCAGACCGCCGAATTGCTCAACCGCATTTGCAGCAACCGCTCGGTGCTGGTGATTGAGCACGATATGGAATTCGTCAAGAAAATCGCCCATAAAGTCAC
>PERF01000041.1 GCA_002928495.1 Methylobacter sp.
GACCGAGTTTTTAAATTCAAACACGGTGGACATCTCGGTTTCAATGCGTTGCCGTTGCCGGTCGTGCTCAGCGGTGACATTAAACAGCTTGGCAATAAACCGTCCCAGGAACGGCGCCATGCGCACCAAGAGTTCCGAGTTTTGTTCGGGGGTAAAGCCTTGGCCCTGACTTTGCCGGTAGCGCTGGAACTCGGCAAACAGTTCCGGTTGCTGTAATTTTACGCTATCGTCGAAAGCCGCCAACAAGGCGTTTAAACGGTTGGCGTTGTATAAATCCGGGTATTCAAAGCCGGGTAGGCCTAAAGTGAGTTTGGAGTGAGTCATGGCAGTGCGTATGGAACTTAAGGGCTGTGTTACGGCAACATTTTTTGTTTTAACTTTAAAAACCGTTGATAGCGGCTGGCGGAAATTTGGCCTTGTTCTACGGCGCTTCTGACAGCGCAGTCTTTATCATTGGCATGGCGGCAATCGTTAAATCGGCATTGCCCGATGAACGGGATGAACTCTTTATAGCCTTGCGCCAGTTCGTGTTCATTTAACCCGGCCAAACCGAAAATGGCAACCCCCGGGCTATCGATTAAATCGCCGCCGTCGGGCAAATGGTATAAGGTGGCGGCGGTTGTGGTGTGGCGGCCGTGCTTGCTGGTTTTTGACAAGGTATTGGTTTTTAACGCCATGTCGGGTAGTAAAGCGTTGGTCAGCGAGGATTTGCCGACGCCGGATTGGCCGGTAAAAATACTGGTTTGATTTTTTAAGGCTAGCTTTAACTCACCAAGACCGATGCCCAGGTGGCTGCTGACCCGCAGCAGCGGGTAGCCCAGCTCCCGGTAATAAACGAGTTCCTGCTCGGTTTCGGCGGTGAGCGGCAGGTCGATTTTGTTTAAAATCAAGCCGGCTTTAATTTTCCAATGTTCGCAGACGGCGAGGTATTGGTCGATGAGTAAAAAGTCGCAAGGCGGCGCGCCGGCCAGGACGACATAAACCGTATCGATATTAGCTGCCACCGGTTTGATGGTTTCATTCCGGGCCGGTCTCGCCAGAATCGAACTGCGCGGCAGGATTTGTTCAATTCGGCCCTGGTCCGGCGCCGAGTGTATCCACATGACCCGGTCGCCGACGGCTACCGTGTCCAGCTGCCGGCGGGTTTGGCACAAATACACTTGGCCTGACGATTCAACCGCGATGCCTTGACCCAGATGGGCCAGTACCAAACCTTCTTGCCAGCCCCGCATCAGGAAGCTTGCAGTTTGGTTTCCAGGTTGGCGATGCGGATGGCGGCGGGCGGATGGCTGTAGTGGAAAGCCGAATACAAAGGATCGGGGGTCAATGTGCTGGCATTTTCTTCATATAACTTAACCAAGCCGCTGATCATTTTTGTGGTTTGAGCATGGCTGGCGGCAAAGTCGTCGGCCTCGAATTCAAACCGGCGCTGAAAATAAGCGCTGACCGGCTGCATGAAGAAAGTGAACACCGGCGAGGCCAGGGTGAATAAAATCAGTGCCGCGGCATTTGACGGTTGTTCAACGCCCAGACCGTGGAAAAACCAATCCTCTGAAACCAGCCAACCCAGCAGGGCAAAGCTTAACAGTGTCATCACCGAGGTGGCGATCAGCATTTTGATAACGTGTTTGCGTTTAAAATGACCCAGCTCGTGCGCGAGTACGGCTTCCAGTTCCTCTTCGTCTAACGATTTCACCAGCGTGTCGAAAAACACGATGCGTTTATTGCTGCCAAGCCCCGTGAAGTAGGCATTGCCGTGGCCGGATCGGCGCGACCCGTCCATGATGAAAATCCCTTGGCTGCTAAACCCGCAGCGTTGCAAAAGGCCTTGAATACGCTGTTTGAGCGAGCCTTCTTCCATGGGCGTGAATTTGTTGAATAACGGCGCGATGACTGTCGGGTACAACCAGCTCATCAACAGCGAAAACGATATTAACACCAGCCAGGACCACAACCACCAGCTGCTGCCGATGCTGTCCATAAACCACAAAATCAGCGCCAACAGCGGCAGGCCGATCACCCCGCTAAGCGCCAGCTGCAAAAACTGGTCTTTAAAAAATTGCGCTGGTGTGTTTTTGTTAAAGCCGTATTTTTCTTCAATAACAAAGGTTTGGTACAAGGCAAAAGGAAGGTCTATCACCGTGGTGATGACAAAAATACTGGCGAACGCGGTTAGCCCGACAAACAAGGGGGAGGCGCTGAATCCGCCCCAGAACTTCAGCAACCCATCCACGCCGCCGCCCAAGGTCAACAGCAATAGCAAAAGATGGCTGACCACACTGTCGAGATCGCCGATTTTGCTTTTATCCAGGGTGTAATCCGCCGCTTTTTGATGGGCTTCCAGCGGCACCCGGCTTTTAAAGGCTTCCGGTACGGCCGAGCGGTGCGCTTTGACATAAGCAGCCTGCCGTTTCGATAGCCAAAATTGAATGCTGAACGATAGGATTAACGCAACAATAAAGACAAAACTGAAACTATTCATAAGCAAAAAGGGTTTGGTTTATGTTAGGCATTAAGATTGAGCCAATGCTACACTAACTGTTATTTTATTTATACCACGGAATTTTTAAATGGCGCAGGACACTCAAAATCTAGTTTGGATCGATCTTGAGATGACCGGATTAGATCCGGATACCGATTTCATCATTGAAATTGCCACCGTAGTGACCGATAAAGAACTTAATGTGCTGGCTCAAGGCCCGGTCTTGGCGGTGCGCCAAAGCGAGTCCGCATTGGCGGCCATGGATGATTGGAATCAACGGCATCACCGCCAGTCCGGCTTGATCGACCGGGTCAAAGCTTCCGATATAACCGATACGGAAGCCGAACGCCAAACCCTGGAGTTTTTAAAAAAATGGGTGCCGGAACGGACATCGCCCATGTGCGGCAACAGCATCTGCCAGGATCGCCGGTTTTTATACCGTTATATGCCGGAGCTGGAAGCCTACTTCCATTACCGCAACCTGGATGTTTCAACGCTTAAGGAGCTGGCTGCGCGTTGGGCGCCCATGTTAAAAGACGGTTTCAAGAAAAAATCCGCGCACATGGCTTTTGATGACATTATTGAATCCATCGAAGAATTGCGCTTTTACCGGGAACATTTTATTCGATACTGATGAATCAGCTGATTGCAATCGCTTTAGGCGGCGCCTGCGGTTCGGTACTTCGGTTTTTAGTGTCGACCGGCATTTACCAATGGCTGGGTAGGGGGTTTCCGTACGGTACCTTGACCGTTAACGTGATCGGCTCTTTTTTAATCGGCATGCTGGCGGAGGCGCTGATTCTGCAGCGCATCATTTTCACCATGGAATACCGCGCCGCCATTTTGGTGGGGGTTTTGGGTGGATTTACCACGTTTTCCAGCTTTTCTCTGGAAACCTTGTATTTGATTGAACAAGGTAATCTGAATAAGGCATTGCTGAATATTTTAGTCAGCGTCGTCGGGTGCTTGCTGGCTGTCTGGATTGGCTTGATGTCGGCGCGGGTTTTATTTATTTACTCCAATGGCGCCGTGCCTTGGCTGGGCGGCACGTTGCCTTATGCCTTGATCGTGGTGAATGCCGTCGGCGCATTTTTAATCGGCATTGTCGCCACTTTGTTATTGCACAAAGTGGCTATTTCCCTGGAGTACCGGGCCGCCCTTGTCGTTGTTCTGGTCGGGGTTTATTTAACCTTATCCGGGCTTTATCTGATCCTGTATTTACTCGAACACGGCCATACTTTCGATCAACACTTGAATTTAATGCTGGCGGTATTCGTTATCAATAGTTTGTCCTGCATGGCTACGCTTTGGCTAGGGCTTTTAATCGCTAAACAAGTTTAATCATTCAACTTTATCACTCTCACAGGTAATGACGCAGCCATGTTAGATCCCCGCTTATTCCGGTCTGACCTAGATTACGTAAAACAACAACTCGATCGCCGGCAGTTTGCTTTTGACAGCGAACATTATCTTGCTTTGGAAAACCGCCGCAAGGAGGTTCAGGTTAAAACCGAGTACCTGCAAAGCGAGCGTAACAGCCGTTCCAAAACCATTGGTCAGGCTAAAGCCAAAGGTGAAGATATTCAACCGTTGCTGGCGCAAGTGCAGGATTTAGGCGACCAGCTCAAAGCCGCCGAGGACGAACTGTCCGAGATTCAAGCCGGTATGACGGCGCTTATGGAAAGCATACCCAATATCCTGGACGAGGCAGTGCCGGCCGGTAAAAGCGAGGACGACAATCTTGAAATCTGCCGTTGGGGCGAGCCCAAGCATTTTGCTTTTGAACCTAAAGACCATGTCGATTTAGGCGCCGGCAAGGGTATGGATTTTGAGCTGGGCGCGAAAATCGCCGGCGCCCGCTTTGTGGTGCTCACCGGGCCGATAGCCAGGCTGCACCGTGCCCTGATTCAATTTATGCTGGATGTCCACACCCATGATCACGGCTATCAGGAAACTTATGTACCGTACATGGTTAACGCGGAAAGCTTGCGCGGTACCGGTCAGTTGCCCAAGTTCGAGGCCGATCTGTTTAAATTGCAAAACGAGATGCCGTTTTATTTGATCCCCACTGCCGAAGTGCCGGTAACCAATATTGTGCGGGATGTGATTATCGATGCCAAGGAACTGCCGCTGAAATGGGTTTGCCATACCCCGTGTTTCCGTAGTGAAGCCGGGGCTTACGGACGCGATGTTCGTGGCATGATCCGTCAGCACCAGTTTGAAAAAGTCGAGCTGGTGCATGTGGTGCGGCCGGACGCATCGGTTGCCATGCACGAGGAACTGACGCAACACGCGGAAACCATTCTGCAAAAACTAAACCTGCCTTACCGGAAAGTGTTGCTGTGCGCGGGTGATACCGGTTTTTCTTCCGCCAAAACTTACGATCTTGAGGTCTGGCTGCCGGGGCAAAATGCTTACCGTGAAATCTCTTCCTGCAGTAATTTTAAGGATTTTCAGGCCCGGCGCCTGCAAGCGCGCTGGCGCAACCCGGAAACCGGCAAACCCGAGTTGGTGCACACGCTTAACGGGTCGGGTTTGGCGGTGGGCAGAACCGCAATCGCCGTCATGGAAAATTACCAGGACGAACACGGCCGGATTCATATTCCGGAGGTATTACAGCCCTACATGGGTGGGCTTAAGGTTATCGAATAAAATGAGGGATTTATGTTTAAGCAATTGATTACATTAAGTTTGCCGCTTTGGTTGGCGGCAAGCCCGGCTTTTGTCCTGGCGGATGCCGCCGCTATTGAATCGACAGCCCGACTAGGCGACGCCTTGGCGCAAGCAAAAATGGGCGCGTTATATTTGCTTGGCCGCGAGGGTGTTGAACAAGACGATCAAAAAGCCGCCGAATGGATGCATAAAGCTGCCGAACAAGGGCTTTTGGAAGCGCAAGTGATTATGGCGGCCCTGTATGACCGCGGCTTAGGGGTTCAGCATAATCGGGATACCTCAACCCAATGGTACGAAAAAGCCGCGGCACAAGGCCATGGCGCGTCGCTGGCCATTTTGGGCAGAAACGATGTTGCCAAAGGCAGCGTGGCCTTCGATTACAAGGCTGCTCGCCTTAATGCCGCAAGGCAAATCCCCAATGAATACGCCAAGAAAATTTTATTAAAAAATTAGTTCATGACCACGATTACCCGATTTGCTCCCAGCCCCACCGGCTATCTTCACGTTGGCGGCGCCCGCACAGCCTTGTTTTCCTGGCTTTACGCCCGTAAGCACGGCGGAAAATTCATTTTGCGTATCGAAGATACCGATTTGGAGCGCTCCACGCAGGAATCCGTCAACGCCATCCTGGAAGGCATGGCCTGGCTGGGGCTGGATTATGACGAAGGGCCGTTTTACCAGACCCAGCGTTTTGCACGCTACAAGGCAGTCATTCAGCAGTTACTGGAACAAGGCGATGCCTATTATTGTTATTGCAGTAAGGAAGAACTGGAGCTACTGCGCAACGAACAAATGGCCAACAAGGAAAAGCCGCGCTACAACGGCAAATGCCGCCATGGTTCCGAGCCTGTAGCCGGCCGCGATCCGGTGGTGCGTTTTAAAAACCCTGAAGCCGGGGTAGTGACGATTCCCGATATGGTCAAAGGGGAAATCGTCATCGCCAATAAGGAGTTGGACGATCTGATCATTGCCCGTGCCGACGGTACCCCCACTTATAATTTGACCGTCGTCGTCGACGACATGGATATGGGAATCACCCATGTCATCCGCGGTGACGACCATATCAATAATACCCCGCGGCAAATGAATATCTTAACCGCGCTTAAGGCCGGGATTCCCCACTATGCCCATTTGCCGATGATTTTGGGCCCGGACGGTGCGCGCTTGTCCAAGCGCCATGGTGCGGTCAGTGTCATGCAGTATCGGGACGATGGTTATTTACCCGAAGCATTGTTAAATTACCTGGTGCGTTTGGGCTGGTCGCACGGCGATCAGGAAATTTTTTCGATTGATGAAATGGTGGCCTATTTCGAATTGGAACAAGTCAACAACTCGGCTTCGGCGTTCAATACCGAAAAGCTGGTTTGGGTTAATCACCAATACATCATGAACAGCGACCCCGGGCATGTGGCGCGTCATTTAAGCTGGCATCTGGGGCAATTGGGCATTGATCCAAGCCGGGGCCCCGATGTGGCCGATGTGGTGCTGGCCCAGCGCGAACGCTGTAAAACTTTGGTGGAGATGGCGGCTGCCAGTGTCTATTTCTATCAGGATTTTGAAGCCTATGAGGAAAAAGCCGAGAAAAAAAATTTCAGTCAAGGCACCGAGTCGGTATTGGAAAACTTGTTGAACCGGTTTGCCGCGTTGAATTCCTGGGATCAGGAAGCGTTGCACCAAGTCGTGCTGGACACCGCAGAAACCCTGCAACTGGGATTGGGCAAAGTAGCCCAACCATTGCGCGTGGCGGTTTGCGGCACCGCCATGTCGCCGGCAATCGATATAACTTTGAAGCTGTTGGGGCGCGAGAAAACCCTTGGCCGGATAAAAACAGCCATTGATTACATAAAAACTAAAATTTAGTCTGGACAGCTTTTATAAATTCTTTATAATGCTCGTTCTGCATTGCGGGGCCATAGCTCAGCTGGGAGAGCGCTTGCATGGCATGCAAGAGGTCAGCGGTTCGATCCCGCTTGGCTCCACCAAGATCTGTAATGACTCGTCCCCATCGTCTAGCGGCCCAGGACCCCGCCCTTTCACGGCGGTAACGGGGGTTCGAACCCCCCTGGGGACGCCATTAACAGAATATCGGCAATGTAGCGGATGATTTCTAGTCCCCATCGTCTAGTGGCCTAGGACACCGCCCTTTCACGGCGGTAACGGGGGTTCGAACCCCCCTGGGGACGCCACGGACAATAAAAAAGCCGTTAGTCATAACGGCTTTTTTTATGTTTAAAGGCTAGGTTTAAATATAACGCGTGCGCCGCGTTTCCTAATCGGTCGTTGCCGATTGGGTGGAAAGTTCCTTAAAGCGCTGTTTGGCGGCTAATCTCACATCCTCTTCTTCATCATCGAATAGCGTTTCCAGCAAGGGCGGTACCGCCCGTAAAGCCACTTCGTAACGCACCGTCCAGTCCGGGTCATTCCGGAGCATAACTAAATCGTCCGGATCCATACGTTGAGCGACTATCCTTCGGATTTCAATTTCCGGGTCGTTAGCTAACAGCCCCAGGCTGACGCTGGGAATGCGATTGGCAACTATACGACGCACCTCCCGGTCTTCATCGACTGCAAACCGGAATAACCGGCCTTGCGGCAAGCGTTTGGCGACATAAGCCCTGACCAGATAATCTTCATCGCTCGCCATGGCTTCCAATTCGTATTCCGGTAGACGGTCGGCAACGGTTATTCTGACTTCACGGTCGGGATCATTGATAAAAAATCCCAATAAATCAACCGGAATTCTGTAGGCTAACACGCGGCGCACGGCCTCATCAGGGTCTGTCAACAGCGGTTTCAGCTGGCTGGTCGGCAGGTAGCGCGCGGCGATAGCCCGGCGCTCCCAGTACGTCTTGGCTATAATCCTGGGCGTACCCCGGATGTGCTTTGAAAAATCGGTCGATTTGCCGGCCGCTATTGGCGGTTACGCAGCAGTCACCTGGTTTGCAAGCGCCGGTTTTCAGCAAGGTATTTTGGTGGGGGCAGGTGTTGCAATCTGCCAGCGGGGTTAAATCGTCGTGATTGGCTTCGGTCATGCAGCGGCAACTTGGTATGTTGACGGAAGTAATAACGGCATAACCTGGGTCAGCCAGGTTTTGACACGTTCTTCGGTTAAATGCGGTTGGCCGCGTTGGTCCAATACCAAGCCTACGAATTTGCCGTCAATAATGGAGTCGGAATGCTCAAATTGATAGCCCTCCGTACTCCAGCGCCCGACGATATCGGCACCGGTGGCGTAAAATACGTGATACAGCCGGATTAACGAGCTGGCAAAACGCGAGGCATAACGCTCCTGATGACCTAGGCCGAACAAGGCGATTTTTTTACCCCTAAAATCAAGGTTATCCAGATAAGGCACGAATTCAGCCCAGCTGGCTTCCTGGCAGCCGGCGGACAAGCCCGGCAAATCACCTACCCCATAACTGGGCGTGCCCAGAATCAAAGCATCATAAGCCAGCAGCTCCGCCGGCTGGCAACGGTTGATGTTTTTTGGCTTGTCAGCCAATTCATCCCCTAGCAGGCTGTGAATTTTTTTGGCAACCAAACGTGTGCTGCCGGTATCGGTTCCGAAAAAAATGCCGATTTTGCTCATGGTACACCTTCTGAATAGTGATGAATTCATGCTTCACACTCGCAAATTTCAAGCCATAAAGCCTTAAAATAAATATCTTATTAAACAATATCTTGACAGAATAGTCGGTTTTGTTTGCCGGTTTTCCGGAAAAACACGACAAGTTTTGAGGCGTTATGTAACGTTTATGACAAGGTATAGAACCCAAAAAGAGTAAATTTGCGGGGGATGTGGTGTGTTGTCATTTTCCTTACATTGGTTGCGGTCATTGGGGGTTTTTGTTATAAAGGCCACACAAAAATAAGGGGAATGGCTGCTGCTAACCGGGATAAATGCTCGATTTCTTCAGTCAATATTCTCTTTAAGTTGAAAGGAACATTTTTTGCAAGCCGGACTGTTGCATTAGCCAGAAGGTAGCCAGCGTTGTAAATCAGGATTTACAACCACCGATAGACCTAAATAAAAATAATAACCGGAGTATCTTGATGATAGAGAGTTTTTACGACGTGATGAGGCGTCAGGGCATTACACGTCGCAGTTTCCTTAAATTTTGCAGCCTTACTGCGGCATCCCTGGGTTTAAGCCCAAGTTATGCCGCCACCATTGCCGAGGCGATGGAAAACAAACCGCGCATCCCGGTACTCTGGCTGCATGGCCTGGAGTGCACTTGCTGTTCGGAATCGTTTATCCGCTCCGGCCATCCCTTAGCCAAGGACGTGATATTGTCGATGCTGTCGCTGGATTACGACGACACCATCATGGCTGCGGCAGGCCACAATGCCGAAGCCATCATCGATGAGATTGTCGATAAATACAAAGGTAACTATATTCTGGCCGTGGAAGGCAATCCGCCGCTGGCCGAGGACGGCATGTATTGCATCATCGGCGGCAAGCCTTTCGTCGACCAACTAAAATACGCGGCCGAAAGTTGCAAGGCCATTATTTCCTGGGGTTCGTGCGCTTCCTGGGGATGCGTGCAAGCCGCCAAGCCCAATCCTACCCGCGCCACCCCGGTGCATAAGGTGCCGGGACTGGCAAACAAACCCATTATTAAAGTGCCGGGTTGCCCTCCGATTGCCGAAGTTATGACCGCCGTGGTGGCTTACATTTTGACTTTCGATAAGCTGCCTACCCTGGATAAGCAAGGCCGCCCGCAAATGTTTTACAGCCAGCGCATTCATGACAAATGTTATCGCCGGCCGCATTTTGATGCCGGCCAGTTTGTCGAGCACTGGGATGATGAGGCCGCCCGCCAAGGCCATTGTCTATACAAAATGGGCTGTAAAGGGCCTACTACTTATAACGCCTGCTCCACGGTACGCTGGAATGAAGGCTTGTCGTTCCCGATTCAATCCGGCCACGGTTGTATCGGTTGTTCTGAGGACGGTTTCTGGGATAAAGGCAGTTTCTACGACCGCCTGACCACGATCAATCAATTCGGTATTGAAGCCAATGCCGATGCCGTAGGCGGTACCGCTGCGGCGATTGTGGGGGCGGGAGCGGCAGTGCATGCCGGCATTTCCGCCTTGAACCGCGCCAAACACGTCGACAGCAAACAACCCGGAGCAGAATAATCATGACTGTAACCAGTACTCCCAACGGATTTCATTTAGACAATGCCGGCCGCCGCGTCGTGGTCGATCCGGTTACCCGTATCGAAGGCCACATGCGCTGCGAGGTTAATGTCGATCAGGACAATTTTATCCGCAATGCAGTTTCCAGCGGCACCATGTGGCGCGGTCTGGAAGTTATTTTAAAAGGCCGCGATCCGCGCGACGCCTGGGCGTTCGTGCAGCGTATCTGCGGGGTGTGCACCGGCACGCATGCGCTGACTTCAATCCGGGCGGTTGAGGATGCGCTCAATATCAAGATCCCGGAAAACGCCAATTCCATCCGCAATCTCATGCAGTTAAGCCTGCAAGTGCATGATCATTTAGTGCATTTTTATCACTTGCACGCTCTGGACTGGGTGAATCCGGTCAACGCCCTGAAAGCCGATCCAATTGCAACATCCCAGTTGCAGCAAAAAATATCCCCCAGCAATCCGAAATCCTCGCCGGGTTATTTTCGCGACACCCAGAACCGGTTGAAAAAGTTTGTCGAGTCCGGCCAGCTGGGCCCGTTTAAAAACGGTTATTGGTCGAATCCTGCTTATCTGCTGCCCCCGGAAGCGGATTTAATTGCGGTCACACATTACCTGGAAGCCTTGGATTTTCAGAAAGAGATCATTAAAGTTCGCACCATATTCGGTGGTAAAGACCCGCACCCTAACTGGTTGGTCGGCGGCGTGCCGTGCGCAATCAATATCGACGGCGTGGGCGCGGTGGGCGGCGTAAATATGGAACGGCTGAATTTTGTGTCGTCCATTATCGACCGCACCATTACTTTTATCGATCAAGTTTATATTCCGGATCTGCTGGCGATTGCACAGTTTTACAAAGGCTGGTTGTACGGTGGCGGCTTGTCGGGCACTAGCGTGTTGGCCTACGGGGACATTCCGGATAAAGCCAATGATTATTCGGCAGCCAATTTGCTGATGCCGCGCGGTGCAATCATCAACGGCGATTTGAGCAAAGTCCATGAAGTGGATTTAACCGATCCTGAGCAAATCAAAGAGTATGTGCCGCATTCCTGGTATTCCTACCCGGATGAAGCCATCGGTTTGCATCCGTGGGACGGGGTTACCGACCCCAATTACAAGTTAGGCCCTAAAACCAAAGGCAGTCGCACCAATATTGAAGAGTTGGATGAATCCGCCAAATACTCCTGGATCAAAGCCCCGCGCTGGCGCGGCCATGCCATGGAAGTCGGCCCCTTGGCGCGCTATGTGGTGGGCTATGCGCAAGGCAATAAGGAAATTACCGAGCAAATCAATGTTGTGTTGAAAACCTTGGATGTGCCGGTTAGCGCTTTATTCTCAACCTTGGGCAGAACTGCGGCGCGCGGGCTGGAAGCGCAATGGGCGGCCGGCAAGATGCGTTATTTTATGGATAAGCTAATCGCTAATATTAAATCCGGGGACCTGGCCACCGCCAACGTGGAGCGCTGGGATCCTGACACCTGGCCAAAAAGCGTCAAAGGCGTGGGTTTTACCGAAGCGCCGCGCGGCGCATTAGGGCATTGGCTAAAAATTGAAGACACGAAAATTGCCAATTATCAATGCGTGGTTCCCACGACCTGGAACGGTTCGCCGCGCGATGAACAAGGTAATATCGGCGCATTCGAAGCCGCGCTGATGAACACCAAGGTTGAGCGCCCGGAAGAGCCTGTCGAGATTTTGCGCACTCTGCACAGTTTCGATCCGTGCCTGGCTTGCTCTACTCATGTGATGAGCCCGGATGGCCAAGAATTAACTCAAGTCAAAGTCCGTTGAGGAAAGGTTTATGCGAAAAGTTATTGTCCAAAGTTTAGTTTTTGCCGGTTTGTTGGGGTTCACCCAGGAGTCTACTGCCCATATTGGTGTTTTGCCGACCTCTGGTTGGGCTGACGGTTTGATGCATCCGTTTTCAGGCATCGATCACTTATTAGTCATGATCGGCGTGGGCCTGTGGGCCGGCAGCCAACGGCGGCAACCGGCTTGGTGGATTATCGGCTTGTTTTTGGCCGCCATGGTTGTGGGAGCGCTATTAGGTATGCAAGGGGTAGTGTTGCATTCGGTGGAAAGCGCGGTGCTGGCTACTTTAATCGCGGTCGGTCTGTTGTTGGCGGCCGGTAACAACCGCATTTGGCAGCCGTTGGGATTAGCCATTGTTGCCGTCAGCGCCTTGCTGCACGGCTTGGCGCATGGTGCGGAAATGCCGGAAACCGCAGAGGCTTTTACTTATATTGTGGGCATAGTGTCGGCAACAGGGATTTTGCATGGCCTGGGAATGGCCGGCAGTTTCTGTTTGCGCCGGATGCAAGCGGACGTCTGGGTCGGAATTTATGGCGGCGCCACCGGTCTTGCCGGGGCCTGGCTATTGATCACAGTCTGAGGAGGCGGTTATGTCTGCACACGCACCATCACCCAATGCGGTTTATGTTTATGAAGTTCCACTGAGAATCTGGCATGGCGTCAATGCCTTATGCTTGATTGTGCTGGCGGTTACCGGTTATTTGATCGCCAGCCCGCTGCCTTCGGTCGGCGGTGAGGCCTCGGAGCATTTTTTAATGGGTTACATCCGGTTTGCCCATTTTGCCGCGGCCTATTTATTTACCATCGGCTTGTTGTTCCGGTTGTATTGGGCCATAGCCGGTAATGAGCACGCCAAAGAGTTATTTTTCCCACCGTTGCTCAGCAAAAATTTCTGGTGCGGGGTTTGGCACGAAATCCGCTGGTATGCGTTTTTGGTCAAGGAACCCAACAAATACTTGGGCCATAATCCTTTAGCCATGTTGTTCATGCATTTTATGTTTGTGTGGGGTTCGGTGTTTATGATTGTGACCGGCTTCGCACTGTACGGTGAAGGAAGCGGGCAGAATAGTTGGCAATATGCTGTATTCAGCAGTTGGGTGCTACCCTTGTTCGGCGGCAGCCAAAGCGTGCATAGCTGGCACCATCTGGTGATGTGGCTGATAATCTGTTTTGTGATCGCCCACGTGTACGTGGCGGTGCGTGAAGACAAGTTGTCCCGGCAAAGCGTGTTGTCTACCATCGTGACTGGCTGGCGCGTGTTTAAGGACGACAAGCCGTAGCAAACATGATGGCAAACACTGAGCCAAACGTTTTATTACTGGGTATCGGTAACTTGCTTTGGGCCGACGAGGGTTTCGGCGTGCGGGTGGTTGAACATCTGCAAAAGCATTACCGGTTCCCCGCCCAGGTACGGGTTTTGGATGGCGGCACCCAAGGCGTGTATTTGATCGATTATGTGCAGTCAGCGGATGTGCTGGTTATTTTCGATGCGGTGGATTACGGTCTGCCGCCGGCCAGCTTAAAGCTGATTAAAAATAACGATGTCCCCAGCTTTTTAGGCGCCAAAAAAATGAGCTTGCATCAGACCGGGTTCCAGGAGGTACTGGCCATGGCGCAAATGCTGGGTCGCTGTCCCGAGCAACTGCTGTTGATCGGCGTGCAGCCTATGGAGCTGGACGACTACGGCGGCAGTTTAAGGCCGGAAGTCAAAGCCCAAATTCAACCGGCTATCGAGGCTGCCTTAGCGTATTTGCAAGCTTGGGGAATTCAAGCCGAACGCTTGGCCTCAGCTGGTGCCTTGGCCGATCCGGCCTTGGATATAGCACGCTACGAGCAGGAGCGGCCTTCACAGGTTGAGGCTTGCCGTGACGGCGATGCCAGAGTGTTAAAGTGCGCGCAATTTAAACCCAAGCCACCGCAATTCGGCGGCCAAGGCATCGAGGTTGATGTCGATTACCGGGGTAAATACTGATGTGCATAGGAATACCCATGCAACTTGTTGAGCCGCGCGGCGAGATGGCGGTATGCCAAGGCATGGGCCGGACGGCACTGGTCGATCTCATGCTGGTAGGTGAACAACCCGTCGGCAGCTGGTTGTTGGTGTTTTTGGATACCGCAAGAGAAGTGCTAACCGCCGAGCATGCCCGGCAAATTAACGATGCTTTGCTAGCGGTGAATCTGGCCATGCAGGGAGAAACCCAGCTGGATGATTTATTTGCCGATCTGGTAAACCGCGAACCGCAATTACCGGCGTTTTTGCGATGACAGACGCAGGCTTATTGCAGCAATTGCATGACCGCCATGGCTTGCCGCTGCTGGATGCGAACAGTTTTGACGGCTTTGTATTGGCGCACGATAACGTCGTGCTGTTTTTCAGCCACGATCCGGTCATGTTTCCGGAAAGCCACGATGTCGCGGTTATCCTGCCGGAGCTGTTAAAAGCCTTTGCCGGCAAGTGATGGCGCGGTGGTTGACCGTTCCATAGAACGCGAGTTGCAGGCCCGTTACCGTTTTACCAGCTGGCCGTCTTTGGTTTTTCTGCGCCGGGGGGAATATCTGGGGGTGATTAGCGGTATTAAAGATTGGCAGGAATACCGCCAGGAATTCATCCGGATTTTAGCGGCAGAACCCAGTCAGCCGCCGGCATTCGATCTGGGCAAAGCCTGCGGGCCATTGAGTTGATCCCAGCTCCCATAGCAATTAACCTAGACCGGTAAATTTATGACTTCATCTTATCTTCCCATCATAGGCCAAGGAAGCCAACCCGCCGAAGAAGACGGCGTCGAGCTGGAGTTTTTGGTCATGCCTGAGGAAATGGCCACGTTTAAAATGCCGGAAGTGAACACCGATTTGAATGCGGCGGCCTTGCAACCGGCTAAAAGCTTTCTGCAACAATTGTTGACTAATCTGGCCGATTTTCCTGCTGCAGCCGCCAGTTTGGATTTGACCGGTTTCGATGAGATTAACCGAAGGTTTATCGATGATATTCTTGGTGAAGGCGAAGTCAGCGCGATTGTGGAAGGAGAGCCGGCCTTGCGGGTGCAGGAGTCGGTGCTGGCCGGCGTCTGGCGGGTACAGGAATTGCGCGGCGGGCAAGTAACCGCCGATACCGTGGAAACGGCAGTGATACCCCACGGTTTACTGGCAGCAGCATTTAGCGCCGCCAAGCCTGCAATCCATGCCAATCCGGCCGAATTGCCTAGCGGCGTCATGAACGCGCCGCCGTTACTGACCGAGCTTAACAGCCATATCGAAAATTACCGTGCCGGCGATAATCCGCATATCATCAATTTAAGCTTGTTACCGCAAACCGAGCAGGATTTAAACTACTTGGAGCAGCACTTGGGCAAGGGCCGCGTCACGCTGCTGTCGCGCGGTTACGGAAATTGCCGGATAAGCGCTACCGGAACGCGCTTGGTCTGGTGGGTGCGGTATTTCAACTCGCAGGAAACCTTGATTTTAAATACCTTGGAAGTCAGCGACATGCCTGCCGTCGCTTGCGCGTCCAAGGAAGACATGGCCGACAGCCGGGAACGCTTACAGGAAATTATTGAGGTGTATTTGAATGCGTGAACTCACCGCCTTACCCGACACAACCAGACTGGAATGCAAGATTTGCTGGTATGTTTACGATCCGGGTGCAGGCGACGAGGTCTGGCAAGTTCAGCCTGGCACTGCATTTGCAGAACTACCCCCGCATTGGTCTTGCCCGGAATGCGGGGCACCCAAACAAGATTTTTTGGTGCTGGATCTATAAATGGCACGCTGGTTTAATCCGGACGAAGCCAAACTGGCAATTACCGCAGCGTATGGTCAGGCGCTGGCCGGCAACATGGAAGATCTGATGCTTACTAACCCGAAGTTATCCGTGCAAGCCTTGGGTTTTGACTATTTTGGTGGCGAGCTTGCCGGTGTGCTCATTACACCTTGGTGCATGAATTTAATGCTTTTGCCGGGGTTGCAAAGCCAATGGGCACAGCTGCCGTCGGGCCGGCAATTTCAACACGATTTTCCCTACGGCAGTTTTATTTTTACCGTGGCCAGACTGCCGGGACTGGATGTGTTCGCCCAATGTTCACTGTTTTCCGACATGGCCGGGTTTGGCTCGCAGGAAGATGTTGTCGCGGCGGGAGAAGCGGCTTTGGACGCCTTATTGACCAAACCGGTTCCGGCTTCGGTCAGCCGGCGGCATTTATTGCAAGGGCGTCTGAGGTAAGGCTTTGGAATCCTTAGCGGGTGAGATCGGCATTGAGTTGATTCACCATAACGGCTGCGTTCGCGCCACCAGACTGCATGCCGCCCGTCCTTTTGCGGCGCGGGCGCTAACCGGTAAAACCCCGGCACAGGTTCTGGCTGCCGTGCCCTTATTGTTTGCTTTGTGCGGAAGCGGCCAAGCGTATGCCGCTTATCTGGCCTGCCGCGAGGCACTGGGCTATGAAGTGGACCTTGCGGCCGATCAGGCCCGCGAGCTGCTGGTTACTACCGAAGCCCTGCGCGAACACGCATGGCGCATACTGCTGGATTGGCCTAAGCTAAGCGGGGACATCGCCGATCAAGCCGTCTTGGCTAAACTATTAAAACTGGACCAACAGCTCAACCTGCTGTTGTTTGAAAAAGGCCGGGCCTTTGAATTGGATTCCCGGCCTTATTCAAACCCTTCGCCGGGCCTGGTAAGGAAGCTACTGACCGAACTAACCGGATTAATCGATGCCGGCATTTTTGGCGGCCGGCTTGCCGCTTTCTACCGTCTTGACAGCGAACCGGGGCTTAAGGATTGGCTAGTGCACGATACTTCAAAACCGGGTTTGTTACTAAAACGCTTGTACCAGTTCGGCTGGCAAGCTTGCGGGCAAAGTCGGATCCGGCCATTGCCGGATTTGGGTAATGCCGAATTGGAGCAGGTTTTAAAAAACACCGATTTACAAGTATTTTGCCGGCTTCCCCACTGGCACGGCGTGAGCTTTGAAACCACACCGTACGGCAGGCAATGCCGGCATCCTTTGATACAAGCGTTGCGTGAACACTACCATAATGGCTTATTGGTCAGGCTGGTCGCTACCTTGTTAGAAGTGGCTCAATTGTTGGAAACGCTGCTTAATCCCGGTTTACCGCTTGCGCTGGCCAGTGGCCAGGCCGGTGTGGGCATCTCGCAAGTGCAGGCGGCGCGCGGCTTACTGATACACCGTGTTGTATTTTCCGAAGGGCTGGTGCAAAACTACACTATCATCGCACCTACCGAGTGGAATTTTCATCCGCACGGTGTCGTGGCTGAAAGTTTTATGAACCTTTGCGCGCACAGCCCGGCCGAGTTAAAAGCGCAAGCCGATTTATTGATCCACGTTATCGATCCTTGTATAAAATACCAGTTAAGGTTGCTTGACCAACCCACAGCCAAGGTTTTCCAGCATGCATGAAATGTCGCTGTGCGAAAGTATTTTGCAAACGCTGGAGCAACAGGCGGTAGTACAGAATTACCGCAAAGTCGTTACCGTGTGGCTGGAAATAGGCGCTTTGGCGGGCGTGGAAATTGAAGCTTTGCGCTTTAGTTTTGATATAGTCATCAAAGGTTCTCTGGCCGAAGCGGCCGGACTGGAAATTATCGAAGTGCCGGGCCAAGCCTGGTGCATGCCTTGCGGACAAAACGTGGCGGTGCAACAACGCTACGGCGAATGCCCGCAGTGCGGCAGTCACCAGCTGCAAATTACCGGCGGCGATCAAATGCGGATTAAACAATTGGAGGTAGAATAATGTGCGGCGTATGCGGCTGCGGCGAGGGCCATTCCCACTCGCACGAACACACTCACGAGCACGGCCACGGGCAAGCTCATCAGCACGAACATCACCACAGCCACGGCCCTGAACACGCCCATGCTCCCGGTCTGAGCCCGGCACGGATGGTGCGGATTGAACAAGATATTCTGGCCGAGAACAACCGGTATGCCGCGCAAAACCGCGGATTTCTGGCCGAGCGCAGCATCTTGGCGCTGAATCTGGTGTCCAGCCCCGGCTCCGGCAAAACCACGTTGCTTACTGAAACTATCACCCGGTTAAAAAACGAAGTTGCCATCGGCGTGATCGAGGGCGACCAGCAAACCGCGCGCGATGCTGACCGCATCCGTGCCACCGGCGTGCCGGCCGTGCAAATCAACACCGGCAAAGGCTGCCATCTGGACGCTCACCGCGTTGGTCACGCCTTTGAACAGCTGGCGTTGGAGCCGCATAGTCTGTTGTTTATCGAAAACGTCGGTAATCTGGTCTGCCCATCGGCCTTTGACTTAGGCGAAGCGCATAAAGTGGTGATCCTGTCAGTTACCGAAGGCGAGGATAAGCCCATCAAATATCCCGACATGTTCCATGCCGCCGATTTAATGATACTCAACAAAACCGACTTACTGCCGCATCTGGATTTTGATGTTGAAGCCTGTATTGCTTATGCCAAGCAAGTTAATCCGCGCATTAAAGTATTGTCATTGTCCGCCAAAACCGGCGAAGGCATGGACAACTGGCTGAAGTGGCTTAAGGCGGAGTTGGTATTGCAGGGCGTGGAATATGTTTAACGAACCTAAAAAGTGTTAAATCCCAACGTAGTAAATAAATTGCGCGGCTTAAGTTAGACGGTTAGACTCAAAACAGATAACACGCTGACGTGGTTACCTTTTTTATAACAAAAAGGCGTTTTAAGCGCGAAGACGGCTTAAGTTTATTTACTGTTACGGTCTGTTAAGCAGGCGGGGGAAAACATCATGGATTTGAAAAATCATCGGGAAAGCAGCAATATTGAAGACAAGCGGCAAAACCCGCTGGCTCATCCCCGTGTCAAAATGAGCGGTATAGCGTTGATTTTGGCGGTATTGGCCAGCCTGGTTACGGGTAAGGATCCTTCATCCCTGATCGCGCAGCTCACGGGAAACCAAGCTTCGCCTTTAGGCATTCAGGATGCCGGTCTACAATACCCGCCGCAAGACGAACACGCGCGTTTCGTATCGGTCATTCTGGCCTCAACCGAAGATAGCTGGAGTGCGCTGCTGCCGGCCATACATTCGGTTTACCGCAAACCCAAGCTGGTGCTCTATAGCGGTAGGATCAAATCCGCCTGCGGCAATGCTGAAGCCGCCATGGGCCCGTTTTATTGCGCCAGCGACCAAAAAATCTACTGGACTTGAGTTTCTTCAAGGAGCTGCACAAATTAGGCGCCCCCGGCGATTTTGCTCAAGCCTATGTTATCGGCCACGAAATAGGCCACCATGTGCAAAATTTATTGGGTATCTCGGGCAAAATTCAACAGCAAAGAAGCCAGCTTTCAACGGTTGAAAGCAACGCCTTATCGGTGCTTTTGGAGCTGCAAGCCGATTGTTTTGCAGGCGTTTGGGCGTCTTACGCCAACCGTCAACACCCCATGCTGGAGCCGGGTGATATGGATGAAGGCTTAAAAGCCGCGGCAGCGGTGGGCGACGACAGTTTGCAGAAGCAAGGCGGCGGCAATGTCTTTCCTGAAGCGTTCACCCACGGCAGTTCGGAGCAAAGGGTTTTTTGGTTGAAAAAGGGCTTGGAGAAGGGGTTACCGGGGGAGTGTGATACGTTTGGTCGTGGTAAGGTTTGATTTTGTTTCTATGTTGTGTCGCTTTGCGACGGTTTTTTTAATGCCGGTTCTCGGACCGGCAGCCGAGATACTTTTCTTTGCTTGTCCAAAGAAAAGTATCCAAAAGAAACGACACCCGCATTCCGCCTGATCCTGCGCTTCTCGCTTTTGGCAGGGGTTTTCGGAAGGGCTTTCCTAGCCCTCCGAAAACGAACGGCATCGGCAATTGCTCCTGCATTGCTCTACCTCCTGCATCCATGCAGTCGTCCCTGCCGCTCCCCTCCGGGCTATTCCCGCCAAAAGCTGCGATGCTCGGGGCGGAATTAAGGGAAGAGGGTATTGTGAGATTTTACAATAACGTAGTGTGGGCACGCTTTTGTGCCCACGCGGAAAAGCGTAAATAAAAA
>PERF01000042.1 GCA_002928495.1 Methylobacter sp.
GGGCTTGTGTAACCGGATGCCGGCTGTTTATCATTTTGCAAGCCGCCCGGTATAAATATCTCGTAGCGATAGCCGTTAGTCATGGGGGAGCTGTTATCGCTGGCGGAAAACCAAATAAAGCGGCCATAATGCGAATAAAGCCCCTTACCGGTTAACCGGATATGCTCATGCAGCGCATGCGCAGGCCACATCGCCACACCATTTTCAAATAGTATTATTTTAGATGCATAAGGTTGTTCATCGGAATCGCCCGGCGCGAACTCATCGGGTAATTTAAGGGTATAAGCATACCCTTGATCATGTTTAATGGTATGCACAGGAAAAACGAACAACCGGCTGCCGGGAATGGATATAGCGGTATTAATCAAAATCTTTCCTTAACGGCATCCCTGCTGAAACCATAATCATGCAATTGAATAAAAAAGAATTAATCCAACCGCTACAAACTCCCCTGTTAACCCTCAACATTTCTATCGTTATATAAAGCGTTTAATACCGGTGCCAGCAATGGCTTGTTGGTAATGGATGTGTTTGTTCTATAGTTACACATTAACAAGGTGAATTGTGTCATTAACTCGGCAAAACCTTTATTCGATAACATCATTTCACATACCATTTTTTCTTTTTCAATACCGCTACCGGGGGCATTCCATAATGCGTCCATCTGCCCGGCATCCAATCCCGCCAGCTCATGAAACTGTCTAAAGGCTTTACGCCTGCCTTCCACGGTATCGAACCCGGTTTTATCTCCAGCTGTTAGCTGTATAACCGCTTCTGCAAATGGGCTGCCCGAATCGATAATATTCCATAGATCGCCAATAGTTTTATCTTGAACTAAAAAATCGCCTATTTGAATGTGTACAATATTATCAGGAATAAGACATATATCCCTAAGCGCATAATTGTAAAACGTTAAATATAAATCCGATATTTTTGCATAGCTGAACATATCTTCTACATCGACCAATAGCAATTTTTGTTCAGGAAAAAATGCTATAAAAACTGAAAACTCCGGATTATTCTTTGGTATGGCATAAAATAGGTTATTATATTTTTCCAATAAGTAAGCAATTAAACCGGCTTGCGATTCATTAATCGGCACATCAGAACACATAATCGTTTTACCGGTAAACGATTCAGGGCGCTCATATTTAAACGCATTATCTTGCCGTTTTAGATATTGAATATAAGTTGAAGCTTTTAAAACATAAGCATCCAACCCATTACTTAAAAATCTTACCGGCTCGTCGTTTACACAGACTACCAAGCCTTGCTGCGTTCTGGCACGGTACTCCTGTAAGCTTTCGCCGCCGCCATGCGGAAAAGGGTCAAGATAAATATCGATGACAAATGCATAAACTCCGGGATCGACATAACCTTCAATATAAAACCGTTCCAAGACGCCAAGCCGGTCTAATTTTGCTTTGAGCTCAGCACTGTCGCCACTACCGCAGGCCAAATAAACTGTATTCGGATTATCTTTTAGCAATTTGGCTACTATTGCCAAATAACTATCGCTTTCAAGCTTTGATAGCCGGCCAATCGAACCTAGAAAAATAGTCTCCTGCGGCCATTTTTGCTTTAGTTGCAAAGCCTTATCTTGATATGCCTTAGGATTTTGCAAACCATAATCGGCAGCGATTTCAAATTCAATGAATTCAAAACCCGAGACTTTATAGTCTTCCGTTTGATAATGCACAATGCGTTTATCGATACCATCGCAATCGAAAACATAATTACCGTGCGTCCAAAAAACCTGCACCGGCGCGGTTCGGGTAGCGAATAAGAAATTAACCTCGGGTCGCCCGTTGGTGGCTATTAATAAACCGATGTCATCCTGAATAATTTTATCCCGGACTTTGACAACTTTATCCAGAATTGAATAGAAATGTTCATTAGTACCGACAATCTCCTGGTGCAGATCCACGTATTTAAAACCGGTTGCGCAAAGTTTTGCCACCGCTTCTGCATTTGATCCGCCCAATTCTTTGAAATTAAGATCGTAAACGGTAAATTCATAATGAGATAGGTTTTCTGTGGATAAATTATTTAGTAAGGCGCATAAAACATTTGTCAGTGAATAATCCAACACCCGCTCAACCACAAAGCCTACTTTTACCAGTTCAGTATTCGCGTTTTCGCGGCAAGGCAAGCATTGCAGTTCTGCGATCAGTTTGCTTTTTATATAATTTTCCAGCGGCTTATCCACTTGCTGGTTAAATTTTGCAAAATCGTCTTGTGATATTAATATCGAGTTATGGCAATACAATAACGGTGAATACAGCCATAAAACCAGTTCGGATAATCCACGGGATAGCGCTTGCCGGTAAATATCATAAAGCGCGGTATATATTTTAAGAAAGCTTTTATTTCTTTCATAAAACATGATGGTAAAATAAACCAGCTTACAAACCGCCTCTTTCTGGTGTCTTATAGTCTTATCGAAAAAGCCGTCGTCAAATAATGCCTTGGTATAATTTTCAATATACGCATCAAAATATTTAACCGGAAATGCCTCAGTGATATAGTGATAATTATTGTATATTTCCATCAAGTCGCTTGACTGCGCCAACACTTCAAAATACTTTTTATCCGCTTCGGTTTTGCTTTTTGGGTTAAGAATCAAGCCTAGTCCATACCAAACACTTAACGCTTTAATATTATTTATCAAATCGTTTTCGCTAAAACTTTGCCAATATTCAACTAACGATTCTCGGGTTGCGTTATTGAATGCAAAACCGTTTTTTTCGTAAACCGCAAGCGATAATTGAATCACTTTCTCAATTAATGCGCTTTCTGCTTCGCTTATGCCGTTATTAACGCTGTAAAGCAAAACAAGTAAAGGATTAATTGCACTCTCGATAGTTTCTTGATTAACCTTAGAAATATCTATTTTATTAACGATTTCTTTGCGTAATAGCTCGATAATCTCTTCAATGGATTGGGCTATCTTTGCTTGCACGGCATCGGAAAAGGCTTTATTGCCGAAATCAAGCTTGACCGGTAATAAATTTAAGCCTGACTGAAAATAGCTATAAAAGCCATCGACCGGAACATTAATGCAGTTTTGGGGTGCACTACTTATTTCCGCGCCATCGTAATAATAAATCTCATCCTCGGCAGTGTTATCCAAGGAGGCATCGATTGCGGCTTGAGCATCCAAAAAATACGTGGCGGATTTTATTTTCATAGTGTTGACTTAAAAGGTTTGAGTGAACTATTCAATCCAGGTATGGCCTGCGGGCACCTGATGGGCTGCACAAAACCCAAGGTTTTCCACCTATTTGTAAAAATGTAGACTAATTCACAAAAAATCACAGACGCACGTTCTATTTAGCGTAATCCTTTAATCAGCGGCAACGCGCATAGCCCTTCACAAGTATCGATGAGCCAACAAACCGTGCCTCAACCCAAAGGCGATTTTCTACTGGGCAATTTTCGACAACTGGCGCCCGACCCGTTTCCGGCTTTGTGCCGCTGGCATGCGGATTACGGTGATTTAACCGGTTTTAAAATCGGCAGACAGCAGTTTTACCTAGTCAGCCATCCGCACTTGCTTGAGGACGCTTTGATCAAACAAGCCGATGTCTTTATTAAACTATACAGCTCCGGTAAGCCTAAAGGTCTGGAATTAGTCTTGGGACAAGGCCTGGTAACCAGCAAGGGCGAACTGTGGCAAAACCAGCGCCAGCTCATGCAGCCGGTGTTTCAACGTAAAAACCTGGGGGCTTTGCTGCCGCAAATTGTTCGTTCGGGCGAAGAGCTGTTGGAACGGTGGCGGCTTTTAGGGGACGGCGCCGAAGTAAATTTAGCCGGTGAAATGATGCGCGTGACCTTGGAAGTCATCACCCAAACTATGTTCGGTGCCAGCGTGTTGGATAAGGTGGAACGCATAGCGCCTGCCTTGAACACAGCGCTAAGATTCGCCACGCGTTCGTTGATGAGCCCGGTTGCCATCCCTTTGTCTTGGCCGACCCGTTCCAACCGGGAGTTTAAACGCGCCATGGCCATCCTGGATGAGACCATTTACGGCATTATCGGCCGGCGGTCCGAACTCACCGCCGACAACCAAAACTTATTGGATATGCTGCTGCAAGCGCATGATCCTCACACCGGCAAAGCCATGAATGCGCGGCAGCTGCGTGACGAAGTCATCACCATCTTCAGCGCCGGACACGAAACAACCTCTAACCTGCTGACCTGGACTTTGTATCTGCTTGCCAAACACCCTGCAATTCTCGGCAAACTTCGGCAGGAAATCGACGCCTTCACCGATGACGGGCTTTTGGAAGCAGTAGCCGCCAACACGCTGACGTACACCAAAGCCGTTCTTAACGAATCCATGCGCCTGCGTCCGCCGGTCGGCGTTATGCTGCGCAAAATCAGTCGGGATACCGAAATCGGCGGTTATGCTTTAAAAGCGAATAGCTTGGCAGTTTTCAGCATTTACAACATTCACCACCATCAGGATTTCTGGTCAGACCCCGAACAATTCATACCCGAACGCTTTTTTAGCACTGACAGCCGCCGCTATGCTTTTGTCCCGTTCGGCGCGGGCGAACGCATCTGCATAGGCAATAACTTTGCCCTGCTGGAAAGCCAGCTGTTGCTTGCCATGATATTGCGGCATTATGACTTCGAATTACTAAACCCGGCTGAGGCGCAAATCGAGATGATAGTCAGCATCCGCCCCAAAGGCGGCGTACCGGCTAGACTAAGGCGGCGGCGTTGGTAAGACCGCAGTTTTTCCGAAATTGTAGGGCAAACCAGCGCGATAAGTTGCAGTGCACGTTATTTACTCTATCCAGGATGCTACTTTTGATTCCACCGTTTTCCAAATTAAGCTGTCTTCGGTTCCCACAGTAACTTTAGCCATAAGTACCGTTCATTGATAATAAGTATCAAATAAACCATAATAAAATAGTCAAATGATACCCTTAGGTTCGAATATGCTGCTGGTAACCCCCGAAAAAATTGCTTTCGCCATGTCACTAATCCCTGAACCGCACAGCTTTGCCGAACTGGATGCTTTAGTGTCAGATGGTTTGCCTAAACAGGCTTTAAAAAAGATAGTCGATTCCGTCGCTATCAATAACGAGGAACGTAAGCAATTACTGTATCGCATTGTACCCGAAGCCACTTACAAACGGCGCCGCGATAAACTAAGCACTGAAGAGTCCGAGCGCACTGAGCGCTTGGCCAGAATTTATGCCACGTCCCAATATGTCTGGGATTCAGACGATCAAGCGCGAGCATTTTTACATGCGCCGCACCCCTTGCTCCAGTACCGCACCCCGCTTGAGGTTTCCATGACCGAAATAGGCGCCAGACGGGTTGAAGAATTACTCTGGCAACTGTATTACGGTATCGCGGCATAGTGCGGATATTTCGAATAGCTGACTTGCGCCATCCCATCTGGGATGGGACGGGAGCATCATTAATCGGCGGACGCTGGAACAGTCCGGGAAGACCGGTCATCTACGGATCGCTCTCCTACTCATGCGCCATGCTCGAAGTCCTAGCGCATTCAAATATTGGCCGGATACCCCAAACACAAGGCTACGTCATGGTAGATGTACCGGACGATGTCTCCATAGAAACACCGGCAGAAACCAACTTTCCTCCGGATTGGGACTCGGAAAACAGCACCTCGGCAAGGGCTTTTGGGGATCGCTGGCTAGCAGAGGCCGGTTCCGCAATTTTAATCGTACCCTCTGTCATAGCCAAGCTGGACAGAAATGCGCTCGTTAATCCGCTTCATCCCGATGCTAAGAGATTGATCGTCTCGAAGCCGGTTAAAGTTGCTTGGGATAAACGGCTTTTCTTATGAACTTACGCATTCCCGTGCTTGCGCTAACACTAATCGCTGCTACGGGCTATGACTTCGAATTGCTAAACCCGGCTGAGGCGGAAATCGAGATCATAGCCAGCATCCGGTCTCAAAACCCTTGGCTATAGGGCTAAGCCAGAGGAAAACCCGCTTTAACCTGCCCAATATTTTGCTTGCTATGACCATCCACACATCCTGCCACGCATCTGTATAAACTTCAGTCAGTTTTTACAATTTTAAGCATAGCTTAATATTAACTCGCGTGATTAACTAAACCCTATAAATACAAGAAAACACCAAACTTTACGGTGGCTTTCGGGTTTTGGCCTGCAATAACTGGACATTCCATAATTAGCTAACTATTATACAAACCGCGCCAAGAAACTATGCGCCCAAAACATGAATTGAGATAGCTTCCTTCAGGTTTATTACGGGGCTAAAGCTCAATCAAAACTTGCTGAAAATTTGTCCGGACAGGTAAAACCGCTTACACACTTTGAGTGGTTTTTTAAATTTTTGATAATGAGGAGAAAAAATGGCAATCCAAGACGAAATCCCCAAATCGCGCTTAACACTGCGCTATAAAACCGAGGTAAACGGCCAGCTCGAAGATATGACATTGCCGCTTCGGCTCCTGATCCTAGGCAACTTTTCCCAAGGCACTTCCGCCGACCGTGCCGTCGATCTTGACGAAAGACGCATACGCAATCTGGACGGCACCAATACCGACGCGGTAATGAAAGACATGGCCATGAGTCTGAGCTTCACGGTCGACAACAAAATCGACCCGGAGCAGGAAGAAGACTTGCAAGTCAACATCCCCATCGACTCCATCAAATCGTTCTCTCCCGACCAAGTGGCCGAACACGTTCCCAAGTTAAAAGGCTTGCTAACGCTCAAACAATTAATCGGCGAAATGCTGACCAATGTCGATAACCGCAAGGAATTTCATAAATTGCTGGATGAGTTGATGAGCAATCCGGATAACCTGCAAAAAATTCTGGCCGATTTAAAAGGCTTTGAAAGCTTCAAATTACCCAGCTCCCATTCCGAGCAAGCCGCTTGATAACCCGGCATTTCAACTCCAACATCGAACTTAGGGGGAACTCCCATGGCTGAAGAAGACCCAGGCAAAACCACCGCCGTTGTAGCAACGGCTGAAACACCCGCCGCTAGTGAAGGGCTGGATTTAAAACGCTTTTTATCAAGCATGCGGCTAAACCCGGACGTCTCCGAGCCGGTTCCCATGTTAACGGATAATCTGTCCACGGTAACCGAAGATATCCGCGATGAAGACCGCTTTATATCCGGTATGGCCGCTGTGCTGATGAATATCGATAGCTCGGCCGGTAAATTCGACAAAGGCGCGGTGCAGACTCTGATTGCGCGCATTGATGAAATGGTAAATGCGCAGTTGAATCAAATCATTCACCACGAAAAATTCAAAGCCATGGAGTCCGACTGGCGGTCATTGAATGATCTGGTGCGCACCACTAATTTTAAAGCCGACGTCATGATAGACATGCTCGACGTCAGCAAAGACGAGTTATACGAAGATTTCGACAGCAACGCCGTTGATATTACCGGCAGCGCGTTATTCAAAAAAGCTTATACCGCCGAATACGACCAATACGGCGGCAAACCTTACGGCAGTGTTATCGGTTTGTACGAATTTGTGCATACCCCGCGCGACGAGTTCTGGCTAAAAATCATGGGTAAAATTTCCGCCGCCAGCCATGCGCCGTTTGTCAGCAGCGTTTCGCCTAAGTTTTTCGGCTGCCAGACCATTGAAGAACTGGCCGCCATCAAAGACATGGAAGGCTTGATGAACCACCCGCGTTACGGCTCCTGGAACGCCTTGCGGGATTCGGAAGTGGCGGCTTACATCGGGCTGACGCTGCCGCGTTATATTCTGCGCCAACCGTTTGACCCCGATACCAATCCCTGCGGTAACGGCCATTTTATGTTTAAGGAAGAAGTCCGCGGCGACAACAACACCGACTATCTCTGGGGTAGCGCCGCCATTCTGTTTGCCCAGAACATGGTGCGTTCGTTCGTCACCTCCGGCTGGTGCCAATACTTGCGCGGCCCTAAAGGCGGCGGATTGATTAACGGTTTGCCGATTCACATGTTCAATCTCCGCGGCGAAGAGGAAATGAAAATTCCGGTGGAAATGGTGATTCCGGACTACCGCGAGCTGGATTTTGCCAATGTCGGTTTCATGCCGTTGATTTACCGCAAAGGCACCGCCGATGCCTGTTTTTTCAGTTGCCAATCATTGAAAAAACCGAAAAAATTCAAGGATCCCAAAGATTCGGAAAATTCACAACTAGTCACTAATCTGTCTTACACCTTGTCGATCACCCGCATTGCGCATTACGTCAAATGCATCATGCGCGACAACATCGGCACCAGCGCCGACGCAACTTATATCGCCAACACCTTAAACAACTGGATGTTCAAATATGTCACCACCGTGGTGAATCCGGACGATTTGACTTTGCGTTACTACCCCTTCAAAGCGGCTTCCGTTACCGTGGATGAACGCCCCGGCATGATAGGCTGGTACGATTGTTCGATTTCGGTACTGCCGCATATTCAATTTGAAGGCATGGACGTTGAGTTACGTCTGGACGCACGTTTGTAAAAACGACCATAACAATCCACAAGGAGGCGCACGATGGCGCAATTAAACTTCGATTGCAGTATTAGACAAGGTTTTAACTTCGAGAAAGACCGGCAAGTCCTGGTCGGGCATCTGGTCAGCATCACCATTGCGGGCCAAGCTTTAACCGCCGACATTACCTTGACCGACCCACTTGATTATGGCAGCACCGTCACTGCGGTTGCTGTCATTTCCGGCATCCACTGGCAAGGCGATTATGCCGACCCGGTTAATATTGCCTGCAATGTCAGCAATGAAAACCAGAAACAAGTTGCACTGTTAACCCATAAAGACTTGTCGAAAAATGACGTGGTGTTTGCGTTTAATGTGTATGCTTACGATCAAAACGCCAAGGTTTACTACAAGGCTTTCAGCAGCGGCGACAATAGCCTTAACGGTTTGATTTACAAGACTGGCGGTGATTTGTCGCTGCAAATCAGCCCGGACCCGGACAACGAAGTGGTGTCGCCGCTGAATTATCCGATGTACATCGGCATAATGCCTCAGCAATCGGCGCAAACGATCAACGTGGCGGTCTCCAATACCGACAAGTTTGTCAAAACCTGGGGCGTGTCGGTAAGCGGCTCTTAACCGCAGCTCACCGGCTGCACGCTAGCGGATAGGATTTTAGCTTATGCATAACCGCCTGCCCCGCGTGTTCTGGGCGATGGGCCAGACTTTGCTGCCTGCCCATCTGCGCACCCAGGAAGATTCCGTGCTGGCCGACAGCGCCTTGCGCTTTAGCCTGCAGGAGGCGCCATCGTTCGGGCTTTACCGGCTGCAATGGAACGAGGCCTTACTCGGCGAAGGCGTGTTATCGCTGGAGGAAATGACGCTGGTCACGCCGTTCGGGTTGCTGTTGAAGCTTAAGGAAAACGCGCAGGTTGCGCCGTTAAACCTGAATCTGTCCGGCGGCACGCTGCTGCCGGTTTACCTGCATGCGCGCAATATGCCGGAAACGGTCAACCAGCCGGATGCTGCGGCGCAAAGCGTCAGGCGCGATAACGTCAACTGCTGGCTGTGGCCGCTGGAACTGTCCATTGAACCGGAACATCCCGACACCTTGGAAAGCTTTCATCTGGCGGAGTTTGAAAAACAGCCGGACGGCGCTTGGCGGCTGTCCTCGCGCTATGTGCCGCCTTTGGGCTGCCTGGGGCCGGTGCCATTTTTCAAAGCGGAATTGCATGCCTTAGTGCATACGCTGGAAGCCTACCACTATCAATTGACCCAGGAAATTGCCGCGATTTACCTGTCCGGCACCGATCTGGTCAATGCCAAGCAATGCCTGAAAAGCGTGGTGCAGATTCAACGCTTTCTGGCTAACCTGAACACCCAGATTTACCCGCACCCGTTCACAGTGTACGAGCAGCTCAAGCACTTTTACGTGGATTTATGCTTTTACCATGACGCCAATCCGGAAGCCGCCACCGAGCCTTACCGGCATGAGCATCTGGCCGGCATCTTCCGGGAAACCTTTGCCTTGCTTAACGAGCAATTACAGCTTAGCCAGACCCGTTCACCCTACCTGCCGTTTACCCTGGCCGGCGGCATCATCCGCGCCGACCTGCCCGACACCATCCGCGAAGCGAAAGAGATTTATCTATTGGTGCAAAAAACCGGCATCACCAAAACGGTTAACCTTGAAGGCATGAAGATAGCTGCCGTCAGCCGCATCGGCATCGCGCATAAATTCTTTCTGCAAGGTATTCCGTTCAAGCGTATTGACCGCCCGCCGTTTCAACACTCGTTCGGGCCGGAGGTGGACATTTACCAATTGGTTACCGGCGACGAATGGGACCATGCCCTCAAGGAGCTGACGTTCGGTTTTTATGACGAACCCAAGCTTTCCGATGCCAAGTTTTTTCTGCATTGGCGGAGCGCCTAATGGCTTTGCTGAGTAAATTGTCCGGTTGCCAAAACCGGCACGAAGACGATGAAATCAACAGTATTGTCGCCAATATCAACCATGTTTTAAGCACGACCCGCGGCTACGGTTTTTTCCTGCACGATTTCGGCGTTTCCGACTATCGTTACCTGGGCACCCGCGATGACATCGCCGAGGCAGTCAGTGCCGAGATCACCGAAAATATTGCCCATTTCGAACCCAGGGTGATTTTAAAAACCATAGAGACCGCCGATGAAACTAAACTGGCCCGGTTATCGTTCCTTATAGAATGCGAAGTGCGCAGCACCGGCCAGCGGCTAAAGTTATATTTGGAACCTGTTTCCAAGCGTTACCAAATCAGCCATGATTAGTTTCAAAGGCGATTTAGCCATCACCTTAACGCTTAAGATTGCAGGCCAAAGCTATGACATCGCGGCCAGCAATATCCGGTCGCTGGAATTAGACCTTAAACAATACGGCTATTCCGGAAAAGTAAGCTTTGAAATTTCGCCGGAACTGGCCACCGATGAGCTGTTTACCCCGTTCACCACGAAAAGCGATTTAATCGAAGTCTCGCTAACCGTCGAAGTCTTTACCGTGCCTACCGGCTCCACCAGCACACCGCTTCAGTTGAGCGGGCTGGCAACCGCAAGAAGCATGAGCGAACAAACCCTGACTAATATTCTGCCGACGCAAGACTGGATGGTTGCCCGGCGATATTTTCTGGACTTTGCCGACCCTGCCCAGGTCTTGTGGAAACAACACTACCCTTGCGATTTGTTTACCAACGCCAACCTGCAAAGCCTGATCGCCGCGCATACCAGCGAGAAAATTCAGCTAACCTACAATTGGGATGTTTTGCAGACGGTGTATCCGGTCTTAAGCTTGTCTTTGGGCGCGCCGGGTCAGTCCGCCAGTTTTTACGACTACATTATCTGGCTGGTGGACAGCAACAATGGCGTGTTTAGCTACGATTTCGGCACTAACAAATACACCTTCAGCGCTGCTAAAAGCGATTCCGGCCAAGCCCAGTCGCTGGATCCACTGGAAGTGGCAACAATCGGCATCGATTTTCCCGAAGTCCGGCGCGACCAACCGAATGTGTTGAACTCAAATACTGAGGCTGCAAAAATCTCGCCGATCACTAACGATCAAAAGGCAACCCCAATCCGCCGCGACTACATCGCCAGCTATCCCATTGCCGCCGATATGCAGGCGCGGGTTACCCTGGAAACCGCCCGCTTCAAACAACGGCTGCATGAAGTGTGGCTTGAATTCGGCACGTTTCAACTACAAGTCACCCCGCCCGGCCAAAAAGTCGATTTTAAAGGCTCTTCGGCTTGGAGTTCGTCGTTGTTCAACCAACCTAATACTTACCGGGTCAGGCACTGGCAGTTTAAGGCGCAATGGACGGAAGAAGGCGACGATCCCGGCTTTAATTTATTTACCGGTGAACTGGCCGTGCGGCTGGAACAAGACACCGAATTATGGGTGGATTTACCCGAATACAACCGGCCGGTATATCCCGTGTTCGTGGAAGGCAAAGTCCACAGCGACAAAGGCACCGACACCGATGCCAGTTACCAGTTCTACACCGACGAAAATACGTCGGTCAACTACTATCAGGTCAACATTCCGTTGTGGAACGACCAATTAATCCGCGCCGCCTACCAGCCCAATCTGGACACCGGCCAGTTTTATTTTCCGCCTTATAAAAAATCCAGAGTCATGATCGCTTTGGAGTTTAACAGCGCATTCATCGCTTATTCCCTGGATTGGGGCGTGAGCACGGCGTTACCACTGGACTCCCAAGGCAACCAAGTGGTTATGGGCAAATCCGCAACCAGCCGCAACATCATCAAACATGCTTATGTGGACAGCAAGCGGAGTTGCAGATTTTGCGCACCGAAGAGAAAGACACTGAATTGCTGCAATTCTCCGACGGCTATATCATTTTACAAACCCAACAACAAAAAGACGAAGGCAGTTGACCATGGCATTGATTTGCAAAATCGAATTAAGCCAAACGGACGGCATCACCATCACCGTCATCAATGACGACGCCAAAATCACCCAGACGGCGAAATTTAACGGCACCAGCATCGTCCACACCTGTAAGGGCGAAAGCGATACCAGCACCATTACCCAAACCTGCGACTCGATCACGGTTAAGTGCAAAAACTACACAGTAGACGCCGAAACCATTAACTGCACATCCAGCCTGAACACCCGGCACCAGGCTAAAGGGACCTTTACCGCGTCCAGCACCGGCAACTCCACCTACAGTTCAGCGGCCGACATGACCATCAGTACCGCCAACAAGCTGGACATGAATTGCACCGATTTCGATTCCGCCGCCAAAAACTCGACCAAGATCACCGCTTTAACCACCACGGTTAACGGCGACCAAAAAGTCAACGTTACCGCCTCGCAACTGGCCCTCTCCGCGCAAGCCCAAGCCAGCCTTGACGGCGCGACCGTGAAAGTGGCGGCCCAAACCACCATGGATGTGGAAGGGCTGACCACCACGGTCAAAGGCCAAATGACCAACATCCAGGGCAGCCTGATCAAATTGGGGTGACACCATGAGCTCGGACGACGCGCAACAATACCAAGCCTTTCTGGAAGAACTCAGGGAGCTTAACGAGTTTCGGCTAGACTATGCCCTGGATCATCCTGCCGCCGGCCTGGAAGGCGAAGACCCGGATGTTAAACGCATCATCGAAGCGCTGGCGTTTTTCGGCGCCCGCACCCAGCTTGCGCAAACCCGCAGCCTGGACAGCATCAACCGCCGCTTGTGCCAGCAGTTCTTCTCCTACCTGCTAAGCCCTTTGGGCGGCATGGCGATGATGCAGGCCAAACCCACCGGCCATCTTACCGAAGCCATGGAAATCCCCGTCGGCACTGAATTCGGCCTGCTGCCGGACAAAGGCGGACTGGTTATGTTTAAAAACACCCAGCCGCTCAGAATATTGCCCATGACACTGGACAACGTCAGGCAGGAACTGTTGGCGGATGCAGGTAGCCGGATTTTATTGACCTTCCAGGCCAATTATCCGCTCAATGAGCAACCGCAAACCCTGAGGCTGCATATCAATTACCTCAACGACCTGAGCTTATCGCTTAAGGTGTTGCAATTTTTAAAACGCAGCCTGAAAACCGCCACCGTCCAATACGGCGACTATAGCGCCGAACAGCCCGGCACCGGCTTTCGTTTCGCTTTCGGCATGCCACCGTCCGAACTCACCGACGACGACTGGCTGCACCCCTTGGAACTGGAGCGCAGCTTTTTTCATTTTCCCCGGCAGGAACTTTATCTGGAACTGACTTTGCCGGCCGCGCCCCGAAACTGGCGGCAATTTAGCGTAGCTTTAGACTGTAGCCAGATCTGGCCTCGGCAACTGCGCTTAAACAAAAGCATTTTCCAGCTTTTCACCATTCCGTTAGTTAACAGCCAACGCGCGATGGCGCAGCCGATTCTATGCGACGGCAGCCAAGAACGTTACACCATACGCCATCCCGACCCGCAACTGGGCTTTAGCCTGCAAAAAATCCTCGGTGTTTACGAAGCCGGCGAACACGGCATGATTCCGCTACGGCCCGGCATTTTGGCGGGCGGCAACGGCTCGTATGAAGTCGAACAAGGCCCACGGCAAGACCACGGCGGCCATTTGTACCGGCTGGTGCCGCATTTTCCGGAGGCGTTCGAAAACCCGCGCACGCTGGTCGTGGAAGCCTTGTGGCAGCAACCCTGGTACGACCAAATCCTGCAAAACGCCCATAAGTTGCAGATATTCCGCCGCCAGCTTCAAGGCATACAATGGGAACTGGTGGATGATGTCTGCCCGCATGCGGAAAACCGGCAATTCGAAGACAGTAACCGCTATGTGCATTTACTCACGCTCATGCACAATAGTGCGCTGAGCTTTCATGATCTCCGAGAACTGCTGCTGGCCTTGGGTTGCATCAGCCAGGGCGCTTTTCAAAAAGTGTTTCACAGCTTTGTGGATTTGCGCTTGCAGGAAGAACCCTTGGGCAATAAAACCAAACAAATTTATACCTTGCTGTTCAAACCGCTGGCCGACGACAGCATTGAATTGATAGACCCGTTTGTTAACCATGCCGGACGTGTGCTAAACCTCTGGCTTACCGACGAAATTGTTGAGGCACACTGGGAAATGCTAACCGAAGCCAACACCCCCGCCCCCACGGGAGTACACGTATGACCCTGGGTTTGTGGGAGAAAGTAGTAAAAATAAATACGATTCTGGCCCCGTTGCGCGAACCGGTGCCTAAAACCGTACTTTCCACAGCGGATTTAGTGACATTACGCGGCCAGCTTCGCGGCCACTTGGAAGATTTACGCGGCATTATTACCGAACAGTATTCCGAACGCGACGCCTATTACGTCTTGTTCCCATTAACCGCCCACTGCGACGAATGGGTTAGAAAACGGGTGCAAGACATTGCCGAACTGGATTGGCCGCCCTTGCAGCAAGAGCTTTACCAAGTTGACGACGCCGGTGATTTGTTCTTCGAGCTGCTGGACAACACGTTAAGCAAACCGGAAACCTTATACCTAGTTTACGAAGTGTATTACTTTTGCCTGCGCGACGGCTTTTGCGGACGCTACATTGCCAATCCCGAACGCATTAACGATTATCTGGACAAACTGGCCGGGCATATCCGCGTGCAACCTCTAGCCGATAACAGCGCCGCGCCTAGCGTTGCTTCCAGGCGCGCGTTTTTCCGCATCCCGGTTTATTTTTATTATTGCAGCGCCGGTGTTTTACTGCTGTTGCTGTATGTGTTTCTGCTCAGCCTTGCCAGCACCTGGCATCCGGTATAGCAGCCATGACCTCGCGGCTGGATGAAATTTTTGCGCCCGGCAAACTGCGCCAAAACTGGCAAACCCAGGCCTTGCCGGCTGCCGATTCAGCTCAACTCACGCTCAACCTCGAAATCGTCAACAAATACCAGGAATTACTGCGCTTGATCGAACAAAAATTTCCCGACGACGCCAGCCGATTGTCGGTCAATTTGGCCGAATTATCCCAATTGTTCGAGCAAACCTATCCGCAGGACGCCGACGCCCAGCCCGTCAGCGACAAAGCCAAACAAACGCTGGTCGATAAGCTGGAACAATTGGAAGAATTGCTCTGGGCTTTGAGTCTGATCGCACAGAATCCCGAATGACGCGATAGAAGCCCGCATAACCGAACATGCCGGGCGTTTCGACCCGGTTAATCTGTTGAACTTGTTAACCCACCTGGGCTACGGCGTGGAACAGATCGTCTTTGCCGGCCATTTTAGTGCGTGCTCACAAGCGCGGCTGATCGAATCCATCAAATTTCACCATCAACCCGTCAAAAAAGCGGTCATCACCCTCAATCTGGGTTTGCTGTCCGGGCAAAGCCCGCTGCCCAGCTATTTTTTTAAATGGGTACAAGACGGCAGCATAGACGACGAACGCTTTGCCGAATTCTTCGGCTATTTTGACGACAGATTACTGCGCCGGTTGTTACTGGCTATTTACCCCGAATGCGACCAAACCCTTGATCCCAACTGGGAGACCCGCAAACGCACCTCGCTTAAAACCTTAAAACTGGATAGCGCCGTCTCACTGCATTGGCTTACTCAAATGATTTTCCCGGAACTTCAGGTACGGGTGGAAAAAATCACGCTGGAGCGTAGCGTTGACCTGGGCGCGCCGGTGCTGGGCAAATCCCAGATGGGCTATCAAAATGTCATCGGCAAGATCAAAAAACTGCCGGTGCCCGGCAAGCGCATCACGCTAATCGCCGACACCGCCGATTTCCACAAAGACCAACCCTGGCCGCATGAAATCGAATCGCGCCTGCAAACGCTGATGTTTCCGGTGTTTACAGGCATGGAACTGGATTTGGAAATCTGGCTGATTATCCGCAGCCAAAGCGGATGGCTTAGCCTAAAACAGAACAGCTATCTGGGTTATGAAAGCGTGTACAGCGAGAACCCCGAATTTCAGCACATACGCATTTTTTCCGGGCTGATCTCGTCATGGCGTTAAGGAGCACACGATGAATATTGAATTATTGCAAGGCAGCTTGCCGGTCGCCGAGCACCCCGGCCTGGACTCCACCGATCCGCGCTTCGCCGACATCGCCACCTTGGCGCAAGACGGCCAACACGCCGAAGCCGCCGCTTTAAGCGAGGCTTTGCTGGCGGAAGGCATTTACGATATCCGTTTGATTTGTTTTTTTCTCTACGGCTACTGGCTAGAAAACGGTTTGGCCAGCTTGTTGCCGGTAGTCGACAGTTTAAATAATGTGCTGCTGGACAATTGGCCGGCCATAGGCCCCGAAGGCAATCTGAATACCAGCCTGGAGAAAAGCCTGGATTGGTTGTTCCGGCAAATCCTAAAAAAACTCCAGTACGAAGAAAGCAAAAAAAGCCCGTTGTGGCAACAGTGGCAGACAAACGCCGAGGTTGTAGAAATCGATACCATCCTGGCGGCCGGCGAACAATTAAGTGACGGCATAACCCGGCAACACCCCGATAAAGCTGCCGAACTGACTGCGCAATGGAGCAAAATTGAGCAATGGCTAATAAGCTTGCGCCAGTTAACCGACTCCCCGCTAGAACAGGAGCCGCCTGAAGCAGCGCCTGAATCCGACGGCGCCGATCAGAACCTGGCGGACAACGCCAACCAGCAGGTGGCGCAAGCCCAGGAAAGCCCGATGCTAAGCCTCGAAACCTCCTACCACATGGCGTTACTGCTGAAAAAATTGGCGGCGTTTGAACAGGTGATAGCCGAAAATAAATTTCCGCAAGCGGCGTTATTGGCCGAAGACATTAATCACACCTTGGCGACCTTCGATCCCAAGTTGTATTTTCCGAAACTGTTCGAAACCTTCGTTCGCCTACAAGTCATTAACTTTGAGGCCTTGACCGCCTATGCCGACCTACAGGAAGACCCGCAATGGCAGGCGATGCAAGAGTGGCTGAAAGTCGATCTGGACAGCTTTATCAAACAGTGAGGATTTAACCATGCCCTTGCTAGTCACCGGTAGCGCCATGCTGAGCTGCACCTTCGGCGCCGCCCCCTCCACCTTGCAGGTGCTGCCGGTCAATAAAGTGCTGGTCAACATGCCTGCCGCCAACATCATGGACCAAGTGCCCATGCTCAACATCCCACCATTCGGGGTCTGCAGCAGCATCGCCAATCCCATGGTGGCATCGGCCACGGCGGCGGCTTTGGGGGTGCTCACGCCCATGCCGTGCATCCCCATGACGGTTGCGCCCTGGGCCGCCGGCAAGCCGACGGTGTTGATCGGCAACATGCCGGCGCTGAGTAGCGACAGTAAACTCATGTGTTGCTGGGGCGGCTGTATCAGCATCAGTTTTCCGGGGCAAACCATTGTGAGCTTATAGCGGACGGCAACCATGTGGAACGATGACTTTGCCGGCGCTTGGTCGGCCGCCAATTTTACCTTGATCGAAGCCTCGTTATGGCAGGAAAACCAGCGTCGGCCGATAAGCCTACCCTGGCTGGAACGCAGCTGGCAGGATCCCGTCAACTTTTGGAAAGGCTTGCATGCCTATTCCAACAGACGCCTGGGCAGCCAATCCAAAAGCACGCCCTGGGGCCGTTACGATTTCTACCACGATTTGCTGGCCCGCCACAAAGACCAAAGCCTGCCCGCGCTGGTCTGGTTTGAGCAAGAGCAATGGCACACCTGGTCTTACGCCGAACTAGCGCAAACCGTGAACGCCCTGGCGGCAAGCTGGGAAGCGGCCGGGGTTCAACCCGGCGACGTGCTGGCCATATTACATCCACCCGGCCCGCAATGGCTAACCGCCTTGCTCGCCGGCTTGCGTTTGGGGCTTACCGTCAGCGTGTTGCCGCCGCAAGGCAATGCTTTCGTGCTGCGCCGTCTGGTCAACATCGCCCCGCAATGGCTGGCCATAGACCACTTATACCGGCACCAGTTAGGCGCCGAATGGCAAGCGTTGGCATTGCCCAACACGCTATCGCCTTCGGCTCCGGTTCGGCGCAGCTTTGAATACCCCGGCGATGCTATCGCCGCGCTGTGTTTGGATCCCATTAGCACCACTATCGACATACCGGTTGCTGTGAATACCGACACGCTTTATCTAGGTGCCTTGCGGGACAGTATTCTGGGGCTTGGTCTCAAGCCCGGACAATATTGCGCCGCGCCCGGCTGGCATGTTTTGGAAAGCCAACCCTCGCTGATCCTGGCGGTGCTGTTAAGTGGGGCATGCTGGGTACAAATCACCCTTGAAGCGCTGGAGAAGGCCCCCGAACGTCTGCTGGAACAACCGATTGAAGTGTTAGGCATCAGCCGCGCTCTGCGTAATCTGTTACAGGCCAATCCCCCACTGGCCGAAAAAACCTGGCGGTTTTGGTTCCGCCATCCGGCCGAAGCCGCCGATTATCCTTTGTGGCAGGAATTTGTCGAAGACTTGCAATTGCAAGCGGTGTTCTCCGGCAACCTGTTATGGTGTGCGGCGCGAGGCGGGGTGTTGCTGTTTTCAGACCGTTGCCGGGGACAGCCCAATCTCAAGGTTTTCCCGGCCGCCGGCCTGCATTGGCAATTGGGCATTATTGAAGCGCAGGATTTACCGCATGTGGAAGACTGGGGACAGTTGACGCTAGGCGCAGAACAAGACGGCAAAACCCTGTGGAACGCCACGCCGTATTTGTTAGCGCCGTACCGTCAATCCTGGACTTATCTGGGCCAATACCCGCAAGGCCGGGCCGGCCGCACCTACCCACGCGAAGAAATCCTGACCGCCCTGGCCGGTAAAACTCCCTATCCGGCCATGGCCGAAACCCCCGCCTACAACGGCGGCGACCCGCGCCAAGTGTTGTTGGTATTCGGCGAAAACATCGACACCAAGGCGCTGGAAAACCATATCAAAACCGAACTAGGTCCGGAGTTTGCCCCCGACCGCATCGAATGCATTCCCCTGCTGCCCAAACGCGATAAACAAGGCCAAGCCGATCCGGATTGGTGCCAATTGCATTACCAAACCGGC
>PERF01000043.1 GCA_002928495.1 Methylobacter sp.
TACTTAAAGACGATCTTAAATTTTAGTTGTTTTGATTGTGGATAACTCTGTTGATAAATAGAGTTAAACTTTGTCAAGTTGATAAAATACAAGGTATTTTGAAAGCGGGTATGAATTTTGTCGGCGCGCCAATTTATATTCTAAACAAATAAAAATCATATAGTTATGACCTTATTGGCATATTTTTGTTTACTTTTTAAAAGTCTTTTTAGAGTAAGTTTAAAGAAAGCTTAAAAGTTTTGCCGGTTGGGGATAAGATCACAAGCAATAAACTTTCAAAACGGCATTTACCCAATAAAAATTGCTATTTGGTTTTTATTTGATAGCAACATATTGTTTTTCGTCATTAAGACGTTGATGTAAAGGAGCATTTAAACTGTAAATATCTTCAAAAAATGTAACTTTGTCCGGATCTGCCATTGCAGTTGAGTAAAAGATCATTACCGGAATGGGTTGCTTAAGCTGTACCTGTTTGGGGCTGCTGTCATGCATGGCTAGAGAAATTTTTTTCTCGTCCCATTCCGGCCGGTTTTTCAACACAAATTGAGCTAATTCTTGCGGTTTTTCAATGCGAATACATCCGTGGCTAAAATCTCTTCGCTCGCGCTTAAACAGTTTGGGGCTGGAGGTGTCGTGAAGATAAACATTGTAATTATTGGGGAACACAAATTTCACGGTTCCGAGTGCGTTTTTTGTTCCCGGCCGTTGCCTGATTTTTAAGACTCCCTGGCCCAATTGACTTAAAGTCTGTGAGTTTACGCCATATTTGGCGGCGTTAGGCCCGAAACCATTGACCAATTCCATATCATGGCTAGCCAAATAGTCCGGGTTGCTGCGTAGTTTAGGCAGTAGTTCTTTTTTGGCTATGCTGGGCGGCACGTTCCAATAGGGTCTGAACTGCAAAAATTGCATGTCGGAAATTAAAACCGGTGTTTGTTTATCCAAAGACTCGCCAACAATGACTTTCATAGACATAGGTTGAGCTTCACCGGATAGAGTAAGCGAAGGGTATCCCCACAGCTGAAAAGCCGGGATATTGACTATGATATAAGGTGTTTCGTTTAACTGTGGAAGCCAACGGAAGCGTTCCATAGCAAGTTCAATTTCGTTAATTCTGTCCGACAATGGAATGTTGAGGGCATTCAATGTTTTGGCATTGAGTTTTCCATCCGGTGTAATGGAATGACGTTTTTGAAAATTTTTTATGCCGTTGATGAGCGGTTTGTCCAGCCGGTTGGTTTTATTTTTGGATTCGTGTGGCTGTTCCGGCACGGCTTCCGCCATGTCTTCCAGGCGGGTTAATAACTGTTTTAAGTCAGCAATTTGATCGCCTTTGAGAGGCGTTTTAAAGTTCTGCGGCAAATCACCCAATTCTGCTTTAGCTGATCGGTAGCGAGCCAAAGCCAGTTTTAAATTCCGGTAGCCGGGAAGGTTAGGTTGCAGGTTTTCATTATGCACGCTGACATTGCCGGTTTGGGCGGATGTGTATATGCGTTCCGCCAAATCGATATCAGGTAAAGTAAAACTTGAATTGATAGTTAACCCTTTTGGCCTGGCCCGGCCAAAATGGAGATCAGACATATAGCGCAACAATGCAATGTTTAATGCCACATCGTATAAAGTCAGGTCGACTTCAGAGGCGGTGTGTTTTTCGGTGATATCCGACCATTTTTGCCGTAGTTGTTCCGCATCGTAAAACTCGGCTTTCAGTCCATGCTCAGGTGCGGAACCCAGCAGGCTTAGCAAATCATAAACCGTGCTGCCTTCAGTACCGCCTTTAAACCAAATTAGCCGATTTTGACTTAAGCCATAGAGCTTTTGCAGGTTAGCCACTTGGTCGGCAATATCCCCATGCAGCAGGTATGGATGTCTGGCTTGATTTAAAATGGTGTTAATGGTTTCGATGCCGGTTGTGTTGGCAACTTGTTCGTCACAATGCGCTGTCGAGATTATGATTGACCAAAAGAAGAAAACAAAACCGATCAAAAAACGACAGTATGCAAAGTTATGGCAAGTTTGATACAAGCTCATCGGAGACTTAGGAGATTGATGTTGGTATGTTGTAAGTTTAGCTATTTTGTTCAAAAGTGTGCACCCAAACAACGCCATTGCCGTCCCATACCATGCCAGGGTGCATTTTTACGATCGCGGATTGGTAAGTTTCAAGATTTGCAAAACCTTCCGCTTGGGCGTCAATATCAGTCATGTCACGTAAATATTGTTGAGCAACCTCAGTGATTTTAAATTGAACACCTTTAACTTCAAAAATTTCGCCAGGGTAAGCGTAGACGCCATTGCGACGTTGTTGCGTCTTTTTTCCGCTTATCATCGCTTCGATAAGCCGCTCTTGCCGGACCAGGCGATCAATAGTACAAGTTTTTTCCGGATAATGAGTCATGAAAAATAATAAAAACTTTAAGCCACCCCGATGGCGCGTTCAACGTCATTCAGGTTTTGTATTGGTGAGGAGTCCGGCGTGGTTATTACTCGGACAGTCTTTTGCTGATTCTGCTGTAGGTATCTTTAAGTTCTTCAGCGACCATTTTGGCCTTTCCTAGCAGGTCTTCCGATGCATCCATGGATTCATCGGCGATTTCCAAGGCTTTTGCCTTGACTAACTCCCACTGTTGTTCCGCCGATTCGAATTCGGCTTTAGCATCAAGTGAAGCCAGGTGAAGCTTTAATTGGAGTTCATCGCGTTCAGTCTTTAGTTTGTCCATCAAGTCTTCCAGGTCTTTTTTGATAGTCATGATTGGCCTCTATAGATTTAAAATTTAAAATTTGCGACGCGCCTTTTGAGTTTAATATCTTTTTTAATCAAATGCCATCAACAAAATGCTCGAATGGCATTGATTATTTTTTCAAGTAATGTATGCGGAAATTAGGTTTCGTGACAGAATAGCGCCGGATTTAGCCATGCCAAGGAACTGTATTTTTTTATGAAAATTGCCATTTTGTCACGCAACAGTAAGTTATATTCAACGGCAAGGTTAGTCGAATCGGCTCAAACGCGGGGGCATGAGGTGCGCGTTTTGGATGTTTTGCGTTGTTACATGAACATTACTTCGCATAATCCATCAATTCATTACCGTGGCGAGGATTTAACCGGCTTTGATGCTGTCATACCACGTATTGGGGCTTCAGTCACGTTTTACGGCACAGCGGTACTCAGACAGTTTGAGATGATGAATGTGATGCCGCTTAACGAATCGGTAGCTATCTCAAGGTCGCGGGATAAATTGCGCTCCATGCAGTTATTGGCTAGAAAAGGCATTGGTTTGCCGGTGACTGGTTTTGCCAACAATCCTGATGATATTGAGGATTTAATTTCTCAGGTCGGCGGTGCGCCGCTAGTGATAAAGCTTTTGGAAGGCACTCAGGGTATCGGTGTGGTTTTAGCGGAAACACACAATGCCGCAGAGAGTGTTATTCAAGCCTTTATGGGTTTAAAAGCCAATATTATGGTTCAGGAGTTTATCAAAGAGGCCGGCGGTAGCGATCTGCGGTGTTTTGTCATCGGCGATAAGGTCGTTGCCGCCATGAAACGCCAAAGTGCCGAAGGGGATTTCCGTTCGAATTTACATCGCGGTGGCACCGCATCGCTAGTCAGGTTAACACCCGAAGAACGCTCTACAGCAGTGAGGGCGGCCAAGATTATGGGCTTGAACGTGTGTGGCGTGGATATGTTACGTTCAAATCACGGCCCTGTGATCATGGAAGTCAATTCCTCGCCGGGGTTGCGTGGTATTGAGTCGGCCAGCGGCAAGGATGTGGCCGATTTAATTATTCAATTTATTGAAAAACGCTTTGAAGCATTGGAGATGAGTAAGGACAAGATAACCGGTCGCACGCGTACGCGCGGTAAAGGTTAGAATTTGTAATCAATTGCAATTTAGGTAAAACAATGGCAAGAAAATCATTAAAGGCAGTAAGAGTTGAAGATCAACAACCTGTTAGCTCGACGGTCGATCATGACGATGAGCAATTATTCGAAGATGGCGAAGAGGTTTATTCCGATAGCACGGTAAAATCCGATTCCAAGATGGATGCCAGAAGAAAAATTGAAATCTATTGGGAGAAAAAGCAACTCCGTGAACAATTTGAGGATTTTGACGAATCCGAATTCGGCTTTTAATTGCATAAAACCTGTTGAGTCCAAGCCGTTGCTTTGCTTGGACTCAAAATCTGAACTAATCGCGCATTTCAATCGGTTGATAATGCCGCAAAGGCTCACCGACATAAATTTGCCGGGGCCGGTGAATAGTTATCTGGTCTGAATGAATCATTTCACGCCAATGAGAAAGCCAGCCCGGCATACGTCCTATCGCAAATAAAACTGTGAACATATTGGTGGGAATGCCGGCGGCACGCAAAATCAAGCCTGAATAAAAATCCACATTCGGATACAACTTGCGGGAAATAAAATAATCATCGCTTAGCGCAACTTCTTCCAAACGTTTGGCAATATCGAACAGCGGGTCATTAAAGCCGGGTTTGTTAAGGATAATATCGCAATATTTTTTTAAAACAGTGGCTCTGGGATCGTAATTTTTATAAACCCGATGTCCGAACCCCATTAAACGCTTGGTCGAGCTTTTATCTTTGGCCTGGTTGATAAACTCGCCGCCATCCCCGCCTTCCGCGTGAATTTGCTGTAACATTTTAATGACTTCTTGATTTGCGCCACCGTGCCGTTGACCCCAAAGCGCGGCAATACCGGCTGAAATCACCGCGTAAATATTGGCCAAACTGGAACCGGCCATACGTACCGACGATGTACTGCAGTTCTGTTCATGATCGGCATGCAGGATTAACAACATATCGATAGCTTTGACGATGTCTTCGTCCAGTTGGTAATCCTTTACCGGGGAAGAAAACATCATATACAGAAAATTGGCGACGTATTTGTATTTGATTGAGGGATAAACCAAAGGCTCGCCAATCGATTTTTTGTATGAAAAAGCCGCTATTGTGCGGACCTGGGAAACCAAGTTGGTGACAATTTGCATCTCCGAGACCGGGTCCATGATATCCGGGACCGGATAAAATGTAGACAGGGAAGCGATCATAGTGGCCAATATTCCCATTGGATGCGAGCCGCGGGGAAAGCCGTTGAAGAAATGGTGCATATCCTCATGAATGATGGAGGATTCATTCAGACCTTTAGAAAAATTTTCCAATTGCTCATGGTTAGGCAAATTACCGTATAAAAGCAAATAGGCGACTTCCACAAAACGGGATTGTTCGGCGAGTTCTTCTATAGGATAACCCCGGTAGCGCAATATTCCGTTCTCGCCGTCAATATACGTTATTGCACTTTCACAAGAACCCGTGTTGCCATAGCCGTCGTCCAGCGTGATGTAACCTGTTTTGTTTCGTAAACAACTAATATCTATTGCTTTTTCATTTTCAGCCCCTTCAAAAACCGGCAGTGAATAGGTTTTGTCTTCAAGTGTCAGCATAGCTGGCGCAATCGTTTTTAATTTTTTACTCATGCTAAAACGGCTCCCAAAACATAATTTTTTTCACTCTATACTGATAAATACTTGTTATGTAAATACTTAATTGGCTATTCGGATTTACGCTTCCTGACTAGGTATAGTTTTGTGGTTTTTCGGGCGGAGTATTTAACATTGAAACTGAAACTTAAAATAAGGCATGATTAAACCAATTACAAAATTTGATAATTTCTATGACTGATTTTTCGTCTCAATTACCTGTTTTGGGCTGGCGTGAATGGGTAAGTTTACCGGAATTAAATGTACAGCGGATCAAGGCTAAAATCGACACCGGGGCCAGAACCTCGGCATTACATGCTTTCTATATTGACCCTTACAAAAAGGATCACCAGCAATGGGTTATGTTTAGTTTACACCCCTTCCAGGACCGAACCGATGTTATCATGGAGTGCCATGCGCCGGTAATTGACCGCCGAATAGTGTCCGATTCCGGTGGGCATAAGCAAAAGCGCTATGTGATAGAGACGACGATGGTTGTCGGAGCATCACTCATAAAAGCCGAAATGACGCTAACCAACCGCGATAATATGCGATTTAGAATGCTATTAGGTAGAACTGCCATGGATTCAAATTTCTTAATTGACCCGGGTGCTTCCTTTTTACAGGGGAAATGAAATTTGTATTGACAATCCAATTAGCTAATCTTTGCAAAATAGAACATCTTTACAACAAATTCGAGCTTGACGCCATCGCCCAAAAAAAGCTATAAGTAAGTCAATATAACCTATTGAAAACAACAATAATAATAATCAATATGGTAGTTTCCTCGATGAGCTCCGTTAAAATCAGGCTTGCCAAATTAGCCGTTGATTTGCCTCACCACTGTGTGATTCATGCGCCTGGATAATGATTTAGGTGGCGGGATGAATCAATGGCGGCATAAAAAAGTGTCTTTCTCCGGCGTTGGCGGCTTAATTAACCGCTTACAGACATTTTTCGTGGGTATCCTAAGACTTTGGACAATACCTATCGTTTTGATGTTAAGTATTGCTTCCGGATTTACGACATATTACGGTATGTCGCATTTCATAACGCCTTGGATTGCCTTAATAATTACAATTGCAATTCAGTCAATCATCGTCATTTGCTCACTGGAAATGGCCAACATACACTGGCGAGCTAACTCAGTACGTTATGCCAGTGTGCTGCTATCGCTGTTAATCGCTATTGCCGCTTCAATTACTTTTTCTTATTTCAAATTTTATGAAATTTCTCAACAAAGCAATATTCGTATTGAACGCCTAAACCTAGTCAGGTTGGCGGTTAATGACTATCTGAACGATGTCCTAACGGTAAAGACTGATTTATTAGACCAGCAGCGTAATCTGGTTGAACACGCATCAAAAGAAGTGACGCAAGCTTATTTCGGCACGCATCCTTTAATTGTTAACAACAAATACCAAGTTGGCGAAGGGCCTTTCTGGCGACATTACAATCAGCTTTATCAAGAAAAAAAGCAGCAGTTAAACCAGCTTGAGCAAAATTTTTCTGAATTCGACGGTCATTATTCGCAATTGCAGGCGGCACTTAGGGAATTCGTTCAGTCTGAGGGTGAGGGGATTCACTACCAGAGCCTGCTGGCAGCGTACAACGGCCTGCAATTGAAATTCAACCATGTGGTATCCAGCTTTGGCAAACCAGCGCCGCCAGCACCCGTTTTAATGGCTTACGCCCAATTTGTGCAGCCGGTGCAACCCTCATTTGCCATGTGGCAGGGATTCTCTTCCTTCGCGTTTGCTTGCGCCGCCATGGTGGATTTCTTTACGGTATTACTTTCTTACCGTCTGGAAGTCACTGCGCCAGGGCCTTTGTCCGAACGGGAACAGGAACTGGTTTTTGAATGTTTGCGCGAATTTACCGAATTTAGAATCAACGGAAATGATGAGCTGGAAATTATCATTGAAAAGACCGATCTTGAACGCGCAAGACGATACCAGGATTGGCCTAGGATGTTTGCCGTCGGATTTTTACTGAGCCGGGGGTTTCTACGAAAAGTTGATGCCAAAACGGTGGAATTCGCGCCCAATTTATATCCGTTAATGGCCGACCACATGGTTGGAAAAATTCAAGCTTTTAAAATTGAACCGTTACATTCGGCAGATTTACCCGGCAATGAACAAGTCAGTCTCTGAGTTAGAACAATGGCTGCTCAGCAATCGAAGGAGTTTGCCCGAAGACGAAGTTTGGGAGCCCGGATTTACAGCGGATCGTAGCATTGTTTTAGCCAAGTTAGGGAATTATCAGCGTTGGTTTGTCAAACCGGAGCGATTCAGAAAACGCTTCTTCCATAAAATCTTTAGCTTAACGATTGAGCAGTGGGAACTCCAATCCGATATCAAATTATTTGACGATTTATGCACTGTTGAGGCAAAGTTGTCGATTAATTTTCAAGCCTCTAAGCAGTTTGCCTTAGCCAATACGATCTATTTCCCTGAAATCAACACCCACATTAAAACTACTTTCCAAAAATTGGTGTTAGACGCCGTTTTAGGTGAATTGCAAAAGCTTGCCAACGGGGATTGGATTGAAACCAGTTTGCGTCCCGTCGAAATTAAAATCGAAAACACCATTAACGAATTATTGACGCTTAATGGCGTTCAATGCCGAACCTATTGCATGCTTAAAGCTGATTTTTTAGCTTTGGATGACAACACGGAAGTGAATGGACGATTTGCCAGACAATCGGTATTTTTGAGTCTGCTGCGCAAAAATTTTGAGTTTCTGGAGCGGCGTAACCAGGAAAACTACAGTCAGCAAGAAGCCTTGGAGAATCAGAGCCTACTGTTTAAACAAAACCAACTGCAACGTTTTAACCGTGAAGACGAATTGAAACGCCTTAAAGTTCTACAGGAAAGCGAAAATCAGCAGAAGTTGTTAAAAACGCAAGAGCAACTGCAAGCGGAGCAATTTAAAGTCGAAAAACGTTTACAAACGGAAAAAGCCAAACATGAAAACTCACTCAAAGAAATCGCCTGGCAAGCTGAGTTAGAGCAGCAGAAACGATACCATTCAAGCCAACGGCTAATGGAACAGCAAGTTCATCAAGAAAAGATTGACCAGCAAAAGCAATTCAAGCAAACAGAATTAGCAATTGAAATTGCTAATTATGAAAAAGAACAAGCCGATTGGGCTACGGCAAAAGAGCGCGTCCACATTGAGCAGTTTAATCAGGATCAACGCTTAAAGCGGCAGGCATTTGCAGAGGATATGATGCGTCAGCAGGCTCAAGAACGGGAGAAGAAGCAATGGGACGAACAAGCTTATGCCGAAAAACTGCGTCAGCAAGCACGAATCAACGATATGCAATTAAAGGCGGAAATTGAAGATCGGGAAAGAAGGTTTCTAGCCACTGAAAAGTCAGAAGAATTTTTACGCAGGGAAATTGAGTTGTTGATTCTGGAAAGACAACGTTCGGAGCTATCCCAAGCAGTTAAGAAACACGACAACATGTCTTGATATTTGCGTTTTACAACTAGAAGAGCCCTTAATGTTATCCATTAAAGGCTCTGTCGATAGCAAAGAGAGCGTTAGTTACTCATCAGTATGGTTTTTTTCTGAAATTACCGTCGCTTCTGCGGAGGGGTTTGCTGGTTTTAAAGCATCATTGCTTGTACTAATCGGTTGACTAACCACAGGTTCTTGGGAAGAAGTTTGTTTGATGTTTTTGATTTGCTGAGCAAAATTTTCATTATATGAACTGCTTCCGGATTCGCGTGAATCGGCTTGTGGATCTGCCAAAGCAGGTGTTGCGGCCGGTTGATTTTCACCAGAAGCCTCAAATTCTCCATTAACCGTTTCCGGCTTGCGGTTAGGGTTCCGTGACCGCCTACGCGGGCCGCGGCGGCGGCCATTGCCGCGGCGTTCAATGACTGCCGGCAATTCTTTATTGTCTGGAGAGGCGTCGGATATGTTTTCAGCACTGATAGCTTGAGTCGGCTCAGTAGCTTGGAGAGGTTCGGCGGTCTCCTTAGGGTTTTTCGGCGTCGTTGCGCGTTGATCGCGGTTATTGCGCGATGGGTTGCCATGCCGCTTGGGGGTGGCGTGCTTTGGTTTAGGTTTCTGTACAGGTTTTGGGGTTTCTGTTTTGACTTCCTTGACTTCTTCCACTTCCGGACTTTTGCCGACTAATTTCTGCCAGAAACGCTTTATCAAGCTTGAGGAGGCGCCTTTATTTTGCATAGGGGCTGGGGAATCGGGTAAAAATTCCCGAATCGCCGCAGTTTCGGATTTAGTTTTTACCTGCTGGGCAAAGTCAGGTAACGCTATTTCTTCTTCCTTGATTAATTGATAGCTGGTTTTTTCCTCCGGCACATCCTTTTCTTTGATACGCTCAATTTCATAAGCAGGGGTTTCCAAATGTCTGCTCGGTAGGATTACGATATCGACATCAAGCTTTTGTTCTATGCGTTCAATGGCAGTGCGTTTTTCGTTTAGTAAGAAAGTCGCCGCGTCAATCGGTAAGTGGGCAATAACTTTTTCGGTGCCTTTTTTCATGGCTTCTTCTTCGATAATCCGAAGCACCGATAATGCAACTGACTCCACATTACGAATAGTGCCTTGTCCCTTGCAACGCGGGCAAGTCAGTTGGGTTGCATCGCCAAGGGAAGGGCGCATACGCTGCCGCGACATTTCCAGTAAGCCGAACCTCGAAATACGTCCGGTTTGGATACGTGCGCGGTCGATTTTTAAAGCCTCTTTCAGACGGGTTTCGACGGTGCGTTGGTTTTTATTTGACATCATGTCAATGAAGTCGATAACGAATAAGCCACCCAGGTCGCGTAATCTCAGTTGGCGGGCAATTTCGTCGGATGCTTCCAGATTGGTGTTAAGCGCGGTTTCTTCAATATCGCTACCCTTGGTTGCTCTTGCCGAGTTGATATCGATTGAAGTGAGGGCTTCGGTATGGTCAATCACCAGTGAGCCGCCTGAGGGTAAAGGAACCTCGCGCCCATAGGCCAATTCGATTTGCGACTCAATCTGGTAACGGCTGAATAAAGGCACGCTGTCGTGATAAAGCTTGGCCCTGGGCAAAAAGTGCGGCATGACTTGCTTTAAAAACTTCTGCACCAGTCCGAAAGCATCTTCATTGTCGATGAGAATTTCGTCGATATTACCGCGTAAGTGATCTCGCAAGGCGCGGATAATCACGTTACTTTCTTGGAATATCAAGACCGGTGCAGCTTGTTCACTGGCAGTGCGTTCAATGGCTTCCCATAATTGCATGAGATAGTTCAAGTCCCATTGCAGCTCTTCCGCGTTTTTACCGCAACCGGCGGTACGCACGATAAGCCCCATGCTTTCCGGTATTTCCAAAGACGCCATGACCTCGCGCAATTCATTACGGGTATCACCCTCGATACGTCTTGAAATGCCGCCTGCCTTAGGATTATTGGGCATTAACACCAAGTAAGTACCGGCTAAACTGATATAGGTGGTGAGTGCGGCGCCTTTGTTGCCGCGCTCTTCCTTTTCTATTTGCACCAAGATTTCCTGACCCTCGTGGATCAGATCCTTAATGGCGGGGCGTCTACCTTCATGTTCCGAATTGTCAACAGCTTGGCGATAATCCGGGGTAATCTCTTTGAATGGTAAAAAGCCGTGTTTTTCCGCGCCGTAATTTACGAAAGCCGCTTCCAGACTGGGCTCGACACGGGTAATAATACCTTTGTAAATATTAGATTTTTTTTGTTCTTTGGAAGGGAGTTCGATGTCAAAATCATACAGCTTTTGACCATCTACCAAGGCGACCCGCAGCTCTTCGGCTTGCGTAGCATTGATAAGCATTCTTTTCATTTTATATCCTTGTGTTGTCCTGCTCCTTTATCAGAGTTACCAGAGTGACTGATGGTTGAAACATGGCGGTTAATTTGGAGGAAATATCCGCGAGATATGCCGAAATGCCGTCGTTGGTTTGCCGCGGCGTCAAAGCATAGCCAGTAAGTTCAGTCTTATTGTAAATCTGTCTTAAACAGGAATTATTTATCGTTCGTCTAGGGTCGAACGCCAACCCGAATTTGTATTTTGTATGGAGGCCAACCCAATATTCAGCCTTTGTGTTGCTTTTTAAAACCTTAAATAATCAAATTAGGTTAAGCAAAAAATATATTCTTTACGTATAAACTTGCTTAATATAGCAACCTTATGATCATACATCAATTTAAGAATAAAACCGCTAAAACCCTTGCCACTATTGGAATCATGAGTTCAACACAACAACTTGCAGCGCAAAAAGTTCAACTGGTGGAGATAGAGGACAATGCAAACGGGCAGAGACTGGATAATTTTCTTATTACCCGCTTGAAAGGTGTACCGAAAAGTCATATTTACCGCATAGTCAGAAAAGGTGAAGTCCGTGTGAACAAAGGCAGGGTTGACGTCAGTTACCGGCTTGAACTGGGTGATATCGTTAGAATACCGCCGGTACGAATAGCGGAAAGAACGGATGAAATATTTATCCCGGGTCTGTTACGGCAGGCTTTACAAGACAATATTCTGTTCGAAGATGATGTTTTATTGATCCTAAACAAGCCTTGCGGTTATCCTGTGCACGGCGGCACCGGCATTAATGCCGGCGTGATTGAGGGGTTAAGGCAATCAAGACCGAATGCACAGTTTTTGGAGCTTGTGCACCGGTTGGACAAAGATACCTCCGGTTGTTTATTGATCGCAAAAAAACGCAGCATCTTACGTCAATTGCATGAAATGTTTCGCGGCGACGGTATACAAAAAACTTATACTGCATTACTGTCCGGCCAATGGCTAAAAACCAAACAAATCGTTAACGTTTCTTTGCAAAAAAATGTCAGCAAAGGCGGAGAACGCTTTGTTAGGGTAAATCAAGACGGCAAACCGGCGGAAACGCTGTTTAACAGGTTGCAGTTGTTTGCCGATTGCACGTTGGTTGAGGCTATGCCTAAAACCGGTAGAACCCATCAAATAAGAGTTCATGCCGCTTGGCTTGGACATCCCATCGTTGGTGACGAGCGCTATGGCATGGAAGACGTCAATCAGAAATTCAAAAATAAAAATTATAACCGTATGTTTCTGCATGCTGCCAAGCTTGAATTCAGACACCCTAAAACCGGCGAGAAATTGTCGGTAAATGCGCCTTTACCTCAAGACTTGCACGAACGGCTCAGCTATGAAAAACCGGTTTGATTTAATTATTTTTGATTGGGATGGCACACTCATCGATTCTATTGGTTGGATTGTTCACTGTCTTCAAACTGCTGCTATTTCCTGTGGTTGCCCGGTTCCGTCTGATCAGCAAGCTAAAGATGTCATTGGTTTAAGTATTGAAGTGGCCATGGACACCTTATTTCCGGATGCAGATGCTAACTTGAGGAACCGGCTGGTTGAATGCTATAGCTCTACCTATTTTTCCAGAAGAATTTCCCGCGATGACCTATTCCCTGGTGTGTACGATATGTTGGTGCACCTTAAGGACGCAGGCTATAAGCTGGCGGTAGCTACCGGAAAGACCCGTAATGGATTGATTAAAGCATTGGAGGCCACCGAAACCGGAAACTTATTTGAGATAACCCGTTGCGCGGATGAAACCGCATCGAAGCCGGATCCTAAAATGATTCACCAAATTTTGGCGCATACACAAACAGAAAAAGATCGCAGCTTAATGGTCGGTGACTCGGTGCATGACCTAAAAATGGCATGTAATGCCCAAGTCGCATCAATTGGCGTGGCCTGTGGCGTGCATACTGAGTCGGTGTTAAAAAATTACCAACCGCTTATGTGCTTGTCGCAACCGGCGGAACTTATCAATATTTTCGGAGGAACGGTTTAGTGGACAATCAAAATAAACCCAGTTGGGAACGCGAGCTTATAGAAAAGCTGGCATTAGCTGCTGTGACGGAACAAAAAAAGGCCAGGCGCTGGGGAATATTTTTTAAAAGTTTAATGTTTGTTTATCTTTTGGCCATTCTTGGCATTGCCGTATACCCGAAATTTAAAGAAGGCATGGGCGTAGATGGCGGTGATCACACGGCAATAATTAACTTGGTAGGCGCTATAGCCGAAAACAAGGATGTGACCGCCGAAAACATTATTGAAAGCCTTAGGGATGCGGTTAAGGACAAACATACCAAAGGCGTTATTTTGCATGCCAATTCTCCAGGAGGTAGTCCGGTACAATCAGCCTACGTCTACGATGAAATTAAAAGCCTGAAAAAAGCACATCCCAATATCCCGATTTATGCTGTTGTCAGTGATATTTGCGCATCGGGCTGTTATTACATAGCGTCAGCGGCCGATAAAATTTATGTTAATCCGGCCAGTTTAGTGGGCTCCATAGGTGTCATTATGGACGGTTTCGGTTTTGTCGAGACCATGACCAAGCTTGGTGTTGAGCGGCGGTTGATAACCGCAGGTTCGCATAAAGCGTTGCTGGATCCGTTTTCGCCTTCCAAAACTGACGAAACTCAATATATGCAAGCATTGTTGGAGCAAGTACACCAGCAATTCATCAGCGCGGTTAAGGCGGGGCGGGGCGAACGTCTGAAAGAAACCCCGGATATGTTTTCGGGTTTGGTTTGGACGGGGGAACAAAGTGTCAAGCTTGGGTTGGCTGATGATTTTGGCAACGATGATTATGTTGCCAAGGAAATTATAGGGGCTAAAGAAACCGTTAATTTTACCCAGCAAGAACGACTGTTGGATAAGTTGGCCGGTAAACTTGGGACGGCCTTTGGTCAAGCCATCGGTAATATCGTTAACGGATTGTTTTTAAGATAATTCGATTCATTTAGGATTCATCTTGCTGATATTACTATTAGTTCATGAAATATAATCAAAATAAACATTTATGAACCGAAGCCTGAAATTTTTATTACTGTTAGCCGTTATCGGACTTTCCCTACCCGTGCAAGCTCGAGTCAGTATGGATGAGGCGGTCAAACGCATCCTCCAACAAGGTCCAAACCGGGTACTTGGCGCGCAAATGGAAGTGATTGACGGGCGCGATGTGTACGTCATAAAAGTGCTGACCTCGGATGGACGTGTCATTCAATATGTTATCGATGCCGAAACCGGCGAAACCTTAAATTAATCCTTGCAACACGCATGCGAATTCTAATTGTTGAAGATGAAAGCATCCTCTGCCAGCAAATCCAGCATTATTTTGCGGATAAAGGCTTTGCCGTTGATGTCGCGAATAATGGTAAAGACGGCTTATACATGGCAAGCCAATACCCGGTTGATGCTGCGATTATCGATTTAGGATTGCCCGATTTTTCCGGGCTGGACTTGATCCGCCAATTAAGAAAACAAGGACACAAGCTGCCCATTCTTATTTTGACCGCACGTGGGCGTTGGCAGGAAAAAGTTGAAGGTCTTGAGGCGGGCGCCGATGATTATCTGGTTAAGCCGTTTCACTATGAAGAGTTGCAGGCGCGATTGAATGCATTAATTCGGCGCTCTGCCGGTTCCGCGCATCCGGTTCTTAAATATGGCCATATCGAATTGGATACGGTTGCCCAGGAAGTGATGGCTTCCGGCTGTAAACTCGAATTAACCGCTTATGAATATAAGGTTTTGGAATATTTGATGTTACATAAGGGCGAAGTCATCTCTAAATCCGTTTTAACTGAACACATTTACGATGAAGATTTTGACCGCGACAGTAATGTTATTGAAGTGTTTATCGGACGATTACGAAAAAAATTGGATCCCGATGGCAATTTAAAACCTATTGAAACGCTGCGAGGCAGAGGCTATCGCGTGCCGCTAGATGACAATTAAACTATCAGCAGCGTGAAATCCTTAAATTTCAGGATCATAGTCTCAGCCGCCTTGATTCTGGCTGCTTTTTTTGCCCTTGTGGCTTTTGTACTTGAACGCAGTTTTAAAGAAAGCGCCGAACAAACTTTAAAAGAAAAACTGCAAATACAAATTTATGCGTTGTTGTCAGCCGCCGATTTGAAAGATTCCGGAGAGTTGGTAATGCCTCAAGATTTGCGTGAGCCCCGGTTTACTGATCCGGGCTCCGGTTTGTATGCTTTTATTCAGCGGATTAATAAAAAGCCAATATTGACTTGGCGTTCACCTTCGGCGATAGGCTTGGAACAGCCGACAATTCCACCCGATTTAAGCCCCGGACATTCTGTTTTTGTGCTCGACGATCAAGGCCGTTATGCGTTGCATTACGACATTATCTGGGTGGGTCGGCGTCATGTCGAACGTGAATATGTGTTTACAGTAACCGAAGAGGCGGATTTTGTTGCCATGCAGGTTCGCCAGTTTCGTGAATCATTAAGCATATGGCTGCTGGCAATCGGCTTTTGCATGATATGGGTACAGTTTTTAGTATTACGCTGGGGTTTGCGGCCTTTGCGAGGAATCGTTAACGATTTAAAGGCGATTGAACAAGGTCGTAAAATTCGGCTGGATGGTGAGTATAGTACCGAATTGCAAGGTCTGGCTGATACGCTGAATACGTTAATCAGCAGTGAACGCGCTCATCTGGAACGCTATAGAAATACCTTGGCGGATTTAGCGCATAGTTTGAAAACACCGCTGGCGATTTTGCGCGGCTGTAGTGAGTCTTTTGCCGATAATAAAACTACAGTGCAGGAGCAAATCAGCCGTATGAATGAAATTGTTGAATATCAATTACAAAAAGCCGCTGCCAAAGGCGAGCGTAACATTACCCGTAGTTCTGATTTATCGGCAATACTGCTAAAAATAATCGCCTCACTGGAAAAAGTCTATCACGATAAAGCGATTGCTTTTGAAATCAACATTCCTAAATCATGCCAGATTTATTGTGAAGAAGGCGACTTGTATGAAATCGCGGGAAACCTACTGGATAATGCTTGTAAATGGTGTAAACAACGCATCACTGTTTCTATCACAGCAAAAAAACATCATCCTCAATATGCTTTTGTGCTAGAAATTGAGGATGATGGCCCAGGAATTCCTGAAGGCAAGTTGACTGAAATTTTAAAACGCGGTGTTCGTGCCGACGAAAATATTCAAGGCCATGGCATTGGTATGGCGGTTGTTCATGAATTAGTCACGCTTATGGGCGGTGAGTTGGAAGGCGGACAAGGAAGCCAATTTGGCGGCATGCGCTGGCGTGTGTATTTAGTTTGACTCCGCATCCAACTTAACCCAAACGTTTAATAAAAACTATTTTTTACCGCAAAACTATCAGTTGGCGGTTTTTAATTAGTAAGCCGGCGGTAGTTTTTGTTTAATAGTTATTATCTTGTTCTCAACGGTTAGATAGCCGCCTTTTTTTAAGGCGTTTAATATCTGATTAACCATTTCCCTGGAGCCGCCTAGGCGCGAAGCTATCTCTTGTTGGGTTAACGGCATTGTTACAATCCTATGGCCAGACTCATCCGCAGTTGAGTTTTCCAGCAACAGTTTTACCAGACGGCCATAAATATCCAATAGTGCAAGATCGTGCGCAATGCTGGTGATAAAACGTATTCTTTGGCAAAGGCTTTTGATCATATTGATACCCACCACCGGATTCTGTTTTAAAATCTGATAAAAATCCGCTTTTTGCAGAATAATAAAGATGCAATTTTCCAAGGTATAAATATTGGCCGATCTGGGGTTGTCATCAATTATTGAAAGTTCTCCAAAATTATCGCCTGCCTGTAAGGTGGATAATATCAACTCTTTACCATCCTCATTGGTGACGGTCACATTAACACGGCCTTCTTTGATCATGTAAAAACTACTTGCCGAGTCGCCTTCGCTAAAAACAAAAGAGTTTTTAGGAATGGTTTTTACTGTAGCCAGCCCGGCGATTAATTTAATTTCTTCGTCGCTTAAGTCGCTGAATAATTGGTTTTTTTTGATATTGTCGATGATTTCCATGGCGGTTCCGAAAGCACACTTTAAAAAGTAAAAATATTACAATAAAGTTTTGCTAATACATTTTGTTAAACAATAATTTAGGTTGTATTTTGTCAGTAAATTCTTAAAAGTGGAAATTTAATTGTGAAATCTCAACTTGCTTATATTATTACACCTATATTAGGCTTGGCTTTTAAATTTAGCTTATTGAATTTAATATTAAAATATCCTTAAGGCATGAGAATAACAATTAACATTGCATTGGTTATCTTTTTCGCGCCTTTATTAGGTATTGAGCCTGCTTTTGCTGACGATAACTGCAGTAATTTACAAAGCGCAAAGCTTGAATCAGTTCAGGGAGAATTGTATTTCAGTACCGCGGATCAAACCTGGAAAAGTGCTAAACTTTTTGATCTATTTTGCGAAGGCAGCAAAATAAAATTAAGCCAATTTAGCCGGGCGACTCTCTCACTTCCCAGCGGCATTATCCTGCGTTTGGCCGGCGGTACTGAAATGACACTTTCATTTATTGCAGCCGAAGCTGATCCAGCTCAAAAAACCGAGTCTACCCAAAACAAAAACGTATTTGATATCGTCAAAGGTTTTGTTCATTTTATAAGCCGTACTCCTAGGCATCTTCAAATCAATACACCCATTGCCAACGCAGGCCCCTTAGGTACCGAGTTTGCTTTTAAGATTGATGATAAACAGGCACAAGCTTGGGTCTATGAGGGAGATGTCAGATTTTTTAATGCGCAGGGGCAAGTTGACATTAAGGCTGGGCAAACGGCTAAAGCAACACTCGGAAATGCGCCCGAAAGCAAAATAAGTTTGAAACCGGAAGATGCGGTTAAATGGGCGCTTTATTATCCACCGTTGCTGCCGGAGCTTAAGCAAATTTCATCGACCCAGCCGGAGTTAAAAGCCGCTATCGATGATTTTCGTCATGGTGACATTGAAAAAGCGCTACATCGTATTGATGCTTTAGTGCAGGCCAAAGACGAACTTTTTATACGAAAAGTACGCGGAGCTATGCGTTTGATGGTGGGGCAAGTGGAATTAGCCAAAGAAGATATCCAGCAGTTATTGGCAAACAACCCCAACGATGCCGAAGGACTGGCTTTACAATCGGTATTGGAAGTTAGTTTAAATCATAAAGCAGAAGCTTACGACTTGGCTAATCGCGCAGTGGCGGCAAATCCAAATTCTGCAGCCGCATATACAGCTTTATCTTATGCAGAGCAGGCCGGTTTTCAACTTGATAAAGCCCTGGCTGCAGCAAAACAGGCAGTTAACTATTCGCCTTCGGACTCTATGGCTTGGGCGCGTAAAGCGGAATTGGAGTTATCAGAAGGTTTGTTCGAGGAAAGCGAGAAAACCATTCAACGGGCTTTGCAGTTAGATTCCCAAACTGAAAGAACGCAAACCATAGCCGGGTTTGCTTATCTACTCAGAACCGATACCGATAACGCCTTGGAATCGTTTGCAACAGCAGTAAACATTGATTCTACGGCACCGTTGCCAAGACTAGGGTTGGCACTGACAAAAATTCGCCGCGGTGATGTGAGCGATGGCCGCAAGGATCTAGAAATCGCAGCTATATTAGACCCTAATAATTCATTGATTCGCAGCTATCTTGGTAAAGCGTATTACGAAGAAAGACGCAGTCATTTAGCGGATGAACAATTCCGATTGGCAAAAAGTTTCGATCCTAAGGATCCAACTCCTTACTTTTACGATTCTATCAATAAATTAACCACTAACCGTGTTATCGAAGCGTTAAAAGACCAACAGAGTGCGATTGAGCTCAATGATAACCGGGCAGTGTATCGGTCCGGCCTGCATTT
>PERF01000044.1 GCA_002928495.1 Methylobacter sp.
GCTCAACGTCTGGTCCAACAGCGAGGTTTTAATGGCTTTAGCTATGCCGATATTGCGAAAGAGGTCGGCATCCGCAAAGCCAGTTTGCATCACCATTTTCCCAGCAAAACCGATTTAGGCGTAGCATTAATCCAATCGTATACGGTGCAATTGAGTAATGCGCTGGCCGGCATCAACAGTTCCCAGCTAGCGCCACAGGACAAATTAGCCGCTTACATAGACATTTACCGGAATGCGTTATCGGCTGATTGCATGTGCCTGGGCGGCATGTTGGCAACCGAAGCCTTGACGCTTGACAGCTCTATGCTGCCAAGCCTTAAGCGCTTTTTTGAATTGAATGTAAGCTGGCTGGCTAATGTTTTGACAGAGGGCTCGTTGCACGAATTTAAACTCACCAACTCACCGGAGCAGCATGCCAGGGCGATCTTATCAGCCTTACAAGGCGCCTTACTGATTGCCCGCGCCAGCGGCGACCACGCCGGGTTTGAACAAACCGGTGAAATATTAAGACAAGGTTTATTGAGGGAGGGCTGACCTCGTGTTTTTTTAGCCCAAAAACTACCTACTAATTGGTAAGGAGAATAAAATGCAAAATGGTAACTTAAAGCAGGGTACACATTATGCGGCATACGATAGCGGCACACCTTTGGAATGGATGGATCATACCTTGGAAATTCAGGGGCTTGGTGAAATCCGCGGCAAACAGTTTCTCAAAGATATACTGCAATTCACCGGCTGCGAAATTTCAGTCAATTCATTGCCCTCAGGCGCCAGCATGCCTGTTTATCACCAGCATCAAGAAAATGAAGAAATTTATATCTTCATTCAAGGCCAAGGCCAAATGCAGATCGATGAAGAAATTATTGATGTCAAGGAAGGTAGCGTGATCCGCATAGCACCGAACGGCGTAAGAACCTGGCGCAATAACGGTAACCAACCACTACTTTATATTATTGTTCAAATGCGGGAAAACTCATTACGCCAATACAGTATCGGCGACGGCATAGTGCTTGATAAAGCAGTGACTTGGCCAAATTAAATAACCAACATCACCCACTTCGTTAAAAAGAGGTCAACTATGAAACATAACAAATTCCTAGCCATCCTACTCATGGCTTTTTCTTTACTGCAAACAAGCACCACAACCTTTGCTGCCGACACTGCGAACAACACTGTCGGCGTACACGGTTATGACCTGGTGGCGTATCAAACGGTTAAAACAGCAGCTCCCGGAAGCGGACGCTTCACTTCAGTCTATAAAAACGTCACCTATTTATTCGCTTCCGAGGCCAATAAAAAAGTGTTTGAGGAAAACCCTGAGAAATACTTGCCTGCGTATGGCGGCTACTGCGCTTACGGTGTTTCCATCGGCAAAAAATTTGACGGCAATCCTCTCAATTGGAAATTAATTGACGGCAAACTTTATTTAAACTTGGACACTGAAATTGCAGGGCTTTGGGAAAAGGATCTTGCTACCAATATTGAAAAAGCCAACATCGCCTGGCCGAAAATTCAGGATAAGCTGCCCGCTCAACTCTGACAGGCTCAATTCCCGTAGCGTTACCCGATGCCCTCTAATCAGTTTTAAGGTCAAGAGGGCATCATCTGTTTTCAACAGCCTAAAACATCGCATGCCTAGCCGATTGTATGGTTTTAGAAAAAACCCTGCCGCAAGATAAGCAACCTAAGCATTGGGGTTTTATTGAACAGTAAATTGGCATACGATTGGACCGCTGATAACCGGTCAACCCTGGAGACACTGCCATGACTCTCTCAATTCTTGAACGTAGACGCGTAGAGGCTGAAATCCTAAAGCATGTTTACGACGTTATATCCCAGATGCATGGGGAAACCGCCGCCAAAGCGGTTTTGGAAGCCACCGCCAAACGGGCCGCCATCGAATACGGCAAAACCATGCGCCAGACAGTCGATCGAGCACCCGGATTAACCGATTTGGCCGCTATCCTGCCGAATTGGGCAGCCGGCGACGCGATTACCATTGAATTTTTACAGCTGAGCGCGGATCAGCTGCATTTTAATATCACCCGTTGCCGGTATGCCGAAATGTACCACGAATTAGGCTTAGGCGAACTGGGTCAACTATTGTCATGCAGCCGTGACGGCGCCTTTTGCCAAGGCTACAATCCGGCCATTGAACTCGAACGCAGTCAAACCATCATGCAAGGCGCCGAGCACTGCGATTTCCGGTACACATTGAAGACCGAAAGCTGAAAACCTGCCTAAATCAAATCTTCCAAAGGCCAGCGCGGACGCGCAAAAATTTCCAGATTTTGTTTTTGTCCAGCCAATAAGCGTTGGCAGCCGGCAAAAGCAATCATGGCACCGTTATCCGTACAAAACTCCAACCGTGGGAAATAAAGCCTTACCGCCTCGGCTTGCGCCATCTTAAGCAAATAAGCGCGGATTTTACTGTTGGCACTAACGCCTCCGGCCACCACCAAACGCTTAAATCCCGTCTGCGTCAGCGCCCGGCTGCATTTAATCATCAATGTTTCCGCAATCGCATCCTCGAACGCCAGCGCGATATCGGCCTTATCTTGCAAAGTTTTTGCGGTCGCGTTAAAGATGGTTAAGGCATGGGTTTTCAAGCCACTAAAACTGAAATCCAAACCCGGCCGATCGGTCATGGGGCGTGGAAACTTAAACCTTGGCGCGCCTTGCTCCGCCAGTTTGGAGAGTTTTGCACCGCCGGGGTAACTCAAGCCAAGCAGTTTGGCGGTCTTGTCAAAAGCTTCGCCGGCGGCGTCATCCAACGATTCGCCTAACAGCCGATAACGGCCAATACCGTCCACCTGTATCAATAAAGTATGTCCCCCCGAAATCAGCAACGCCACAAACGGAAATTGCGGCGGCTCGGCTTCCAACATAGGTGCCAGCAAATGTCCCTCCATGTGGTGCACGGCGATGGCCGGCACTTGCCAGCTCCAGGCCAGGCTGCGCGCGGTGGCGGCCCCTACCAGCAAAGCCCCCATCAAGCCCGGGCCGGCTGTATAAGCGACGCCGTCAACAGCTTGAGCTGAAACCTTGGCATCATTCATGCCCTGCCGTATCAACGGCACCAGCTTACGGATATGATCGCGTGAAGCCAGCTCCGGCACCACGCCGCCGTAATCATTATGCATATCGACCTGACTGTATAAGACATGACTTAACAGGCCTTTTTCGCTGTGGTAAACGGCGACACCGGTTTCGTCGCAAGAGGTTTCAATACCTAAAACTAACATGAAACTTTAAAATCTGAATAAGAGAGGGTACAATTAAAGGTTCTTTATAAGGTAGTTACACTCGAACCTAAATTTTTCATATTAACACAGTTGGATCCTTAATAATGCCGTCAGTAAAAGTTAAAGAGAACGAACCTTTTGATATCGCAATCCGCCGCTTCAAACGCGCCTGTGAAAAAGCCGGTGTACTGGCCGAAGTCCGCCGCCGCGAGTTTTACGAAAAACCAACCGCAGAACGCAAACGCAAAGGTGCGGCTGCCGTAAAAAGGCATTTGAAACAATTGGCGCGCGAACGCTACGCTCTGAAAAACCTGCGCCGCGGACGTCCTCAGCAATAAACCAGGGGTGCAAAACCTATGAGCGCCTTATTGGATCGCATCAAAGACGACATGAAAACCGCCATGAAAGCTGGAGACAAAGCCCGGCTGGCGGTTATCCGACTGATTCTGGCCGCAACCAAACAGGTTGAAGTGGACGAAAGAATCAGTCTGGACGATGAGCGCGTTATTTTGGTATTGGATAAAATGCTCAAACAACGCCGCGAATCCATCCGGCAATATTCCGAGGCCGGCCGTAACGATTTGGCCGAAGCCGAGCAAGCGGAAATTGTCGTGATTCAGGACTTCATGCCGCAAGCGCTAAGCGAAGCTGAAATTGACGACATGATTCAGCGCGCTGTCAGCGAAACCGGCGCCGAATCCGCCAAAGACATGGGCAAAGTCATGGCCTTATTAAAAGCCCAAATGCAAGGCCGCGCCGATATGTCTGTAGTAAGTGCAAAAATCAAAACAGTTCTGGCAAGTTAGACTTGTCTGAACACTCCCGGCAGTTTTATGTCCGGTAGAATCCCGCGCGAGTTTATCAACGAATTATTGGTACGGGTAGATATTGTCGACTTGATCGATTCTTATGTCCCGTTAAAAAAAACCGGTAGCAATTTTACCGCCCGCTGCCCTTTTCATTCCGAAAAAACCCCCAGCTTCAGCGTCAGCCCCAAAAAGCAGTTTTTCCACTGCTTTGGCTGCGGAGCCAGCGGCAATGCCATCGGCTTTTTAATGGATTTCAATCATCTGAATTTTGTTGAAGCCTTAGAATCACTTGCCGGTTTCGCCGGACTGGAAATCCCAAGAGAAGCCGACTCAGGTTCCGGTAGTATAAAAACCGACACCGGACACTTGGTCATTGCCTTGCAGAAAGCCGCCGCTATCTATTCCTTGCAATTGCGCAGCACAGAGGAAGGCAAAAAAGCCGTCGTTTATTTAAAAAACCGCCGCATCAGCAGCCAGATCGCCCAGGACTACCAGCTTGGTTATGCCCCGCAACAATCAAAGTCGCTGCTTGCAAACCTTAATCAGGATGACCTGCTTGCCGCAGGCATTCTAGGCCGCAACGATAATGGCGAGACCTACCCGCGCTTTCGCAACCGTGTCATGTTCCCAATTCGGGACAAGCGCGGCCGCACAATCGGCTTTGGCGGCCGGGTTTTAGATGACAGTTTACCGAAATACCTTAACTCGCCGGAAACCCCCCTATTTCACAAAGGTCGGGAGGTCTACGGCCTTTACGAACTGTTGGAAGAAAACCCCAAACCTGAGCGGATTATCGTCACTGAGGGCTACATGGACGTCATCGCACTGGCGCAATTCGGCATTCGTTACGCTGTCGCCACGCTGGGCACGGCCGCGACTCCAGCGCATTTTGAGCTACTGTTTAGGTTTACCGCCGAATTAGTTCTGTGTTTTGACGGCGACAATGCCGGCCGACAAGCCGTGTGGCGCGCAATTGACGCCGCCATGCCCAGCCTTAGGGACGGGCGCCAGCTGAGAGTTTTACTGTTGCCACAAGGCCAGGATCCCGACTCTCTGGTCAGATCCCACGGCAGCTCGCACTTCAACACCCTCATTACACAAGCTCAGCCGTTATCGGATTATTTTTTTCAGCAGCAGCAAGAAGGGCTCAATCTAACCGAGCTGGAAGCCCGCGCGCAATTACTAAACAATTGCAAGCCTTATCTCGAAAAACTGCCTGAAGGCGTGTACAAAACCATGATGCTAACGCGCTTAAAAGAGCTGGCCAAATCGGATGCTCTGGAAAATTTAGCAAAACCGGGAAAACTGTCTATGCCGGCGCTAAAAAGTTTCGGTAAAAACCGACAAAGCCATTCGCCGCTGAGAATGGTATTGGCTTTGTTGATTCAAAACCCTGAGCTGCTAACCCTGGTTGAAGACAAAGCAACCGCTTGGGAGGATTTAAATTTTCGAGGTGTAGACGTGTTCACAAACGTAATCGACACGATTAAAGCGATTAAACCGGCCAATGCCGCCGCTTTGCTCGAACACTTCCGCGATAGCGAACACGAGAAGATTATAAAAAATCTGGCCGCCATGGAACTGCTAATGCCTGAGGACGGTATAAGCCAGGAATTTTCGATTCTCTGGACAAACTCATCCGGCAGGCCAAACAATCTACCCTAAACAGCCTGTTAGCCAAGGGCAAGCATCTGACTGAAAAAGAAAAAAAATTATTGCCTAAAATTTTGCAAGAAATTAAGCAATAGTAAAAAAATTTGCTATAATTTCATGTTCAGCGTTGTAGTACTGATAGCGTATTTGGTGAGGATATATGACTCAAGAGCAACAACAATCCCAGCTTAAACAATTGATAGCCAAAGGAAAAATTCAAGGCTATCTGACTTACGCAGAAATCAACGACCACCTGCCGGGTGATATTGTTGATCCTGAACAAATCGAAGACTTTATCGGCATGATCAACGACATGGGCATCCAAGTCTATGAAATGGCGCCGGATGAAGATTCAATGATAACCGATACCGCTGCGCTCACCACGGACGATGAAGATGCCGAGGAAGTGGCGGCGCTGGCTTCGGCCGACAGCGAATTTGGCCGAACCACCGATCCGGTACGCATGTACATGCGCGAAATGGGTTCGGTTGAACTGTTAACCCGTGACGATGAACTCAAAATTGCTAAACGCATTGAAGAGGGCCAACAACAAGTGGTGCGTGCGATTGCCCGTTCCTTTGTGGTGGTTGAAGATTTTTTAAACGCTTTCGACAATATCTCTACGGAAGAAGGCGGTATCCGGCTGGCCGATTTAATCTCCGGTTTTGTTGATTTCAGCGAACCTGAAAACCTCAATACTACTGTTCCCGCCAATGACGAAGTCGCGGAAGATGCTTCCGTCGAAGACGAAGCCAAAGGCCTGGACTTCGAAGAAGTCAAAGAAAAAGTCGATGCGTTAAGAAAACAGCTTAAAACCGCTTCGGCAGCCATTAAAAAGCACGGCTACACCAACGACAAAACCGAAGCTGCGTTTGACCAGCTGGCCGATTTATTCATGCAATTCAAATGGACGCCGCAATATTTAAAAAAATTGACCGGCATCATTCCGCAAGCTGTTGAATCGGTACGTGAACAAGAAAAAGCCATTATGGAGATTTGCTTAAAGCATACCGCCATGACGCGCAAAGATTTTGCCAGCGTTTTTATCGGTCAAGAAGCCAATTTAAGCTGGCTGGACCAACTTATGGAGACCACTCCAAACTACGCTCAAGCACTAAGCCCTTTCGAGAAAGACATCAAAAAAGCGCAAAAAGATTTAGCGGAAATTGAAAGTCAGTACGGCTTGACCATCTACCGCCTGAAAGACATCAACCGCCGCATGTCCATAGGCGAGGCTAAAGCGCGCCGCGCCAAAAAGGAAATGATCGAGGCCAACTTGCGGCTGGTTATTTCCATTGCTAAAAAATATACCAACCGCGGTTTACAATTTTTGGATCTGATTCAGGAAGGCAACATCGGCCTTATGAAAGCAGTCGATAAATTCGAATACCGCCGCGGCTATAAATTTTCCACCTACGCCACTTGGTGGATTAGGCAGGCGATAACTCGGTCAATTGCGGATCAAGCCAGAACCATCCGTATTCCGGTGCACATGATCGAAACCATCAACAAGTTAAACCGCATTTCCCGGCAAATTTTGCAGGAAATGGGCCGCGAGGCCACTCCGGAAGAGCTGGCCGAACGCATGGAAATGCCGGAAGATAAAGTCCGTAAGGTGTTAAAGATCGCCAAAGAACCGATTTCCATGGAAACCCCTATCGGCGATGATGAAGATTCGCATTTAGGTGATTTTATAGAAGACGCAAAGGTTTTATCTCCTATTGAATCTGCTACAATTGACGGATTACGCGAGTCAACTCAAAATGTACTGGCCGGTTTAACCGCCAGGGAAGCCAAAGTCTTGCGCATGCGCTTCGGCATAAACATGAACACCGACCATACTTTGGAGGAAGTGGGCAAGCAATTTGACGTAACCCGCGAAAGAATCCGCCAAATTGAAGCCAAAGCACTTAGGAAACTCCGGCACCCCTCCCGCTCGGAGCAGTTGCGCTGCTTTTTAGATGGTGAATAGTTAAGTTAGCGGGCCCTTAGCTCAGTTGGTTAGAGCGTCCGACTCATAATCGGCAGGTCGTAGGTTCAAGTCCTACAGGGCCCACCAAAAAACATGGAAGGCTGCGCAAGCAGCCTTTTATTCATTCAGAAAGAAATCCAAAATAATGAGGCTGGTATAGTGAGCAAGAATTTTATCTTCACATCCGAATCGGTTTCCGAAGGTCATCCCGACAAAGTAGCCGACCAAATCTCCGATGCGGTACTTGATGCGTTATTGGCTCAGGATCCACGTTCCCGCGTTGCCTGCGAAACCCTGGTAAAAACCGGCATGGTTATCCTGGCAGGAGAGATTACTACCAATGCCTGGGTGGATATGGAAGAACTGGTACGGAAAGTCGTTTGCGACATCGGTTATGACCATGGCGACATCGGTTTCGACGGCCAAAGCTGTGCCGTAATCAACGCCATCGGCAAACAATCCCCCGATATTGCCATGGGCGTGGATGAATCCGACAATCACGAACAAGGCGCCGGCGACCAAGGCTTGATGTTCGGCTATGCCAGCAACGAAACTGAAGTTTTAATGCCGGCTCCGATTACTTACTCGCATTTGCTGGTCAAACGCCAAGCGGAAGTGCGTAAAAACAAAACCTTGCCATGGCTGCGCCCGGACGCCAAAAGCCAGATAACTTTCCGCTATGAAGACAATAAACCGGTGGCAATCGATGCCGTCGTTTTATCAACCCAGCATTCACCGGAAATCGGCGCCAAACAATTGCAAGAAGCGGTAATGGATGAAATCATCTTGCCGACACTACCTAAAGAGTGGCTGCATGCCGGCACCAAATATTTCATCAACCCCACCGGGCAATTCATCATTGGCGGACCGGTAGGCGATTGCGGCTTGACCGGACGGAAAATTATCGTCGACACTTACGGCGGTATGGCCCGCCACGGTGGCGGCGCATTCTCGGGTAAGGATCCATCCAAAGTTGACCGCTCGGCTGCTTACATGTGCCGCTATGTGGCAAAGAACATTGTCGCCGCCGGTCTTGCCGAGCGTTGCGAAATCCAGGTGTCTTATGCCATTGGCGTGGCAGAACCGACATCTATCAGTATTGAAACCTTTGGCACCGGCAAAGTCAGCGAAGACCGGCTGGTTCAAATGATAAGAGATCATTTCGACTTGCGCCCAAAAGGCCTGATTGCCATGCTCGAATTGACACAACCCATTTATCAGCCAACAGCCTCTTACGGCCATTTCGGGCGTACCGAAGCTAATTTTACCTGGGAAAAAACCGATAAGGTGGACGCTCTTAGAGATGCCGCCGGCCTATAAAACCGCTAACTTAATGGAGCTATCACAATGAACCAGCCAAGTATCAAACCCGCTGCCGGAGCATTCAGCGACTACAAAGTTGCCGATATCGGATTAGCCGACTGGGGCCGTAAAGAGATTAATATTGCCGAAACCGAAATGCCCGGTTTGATGGCGATCCGCGCCGAATTCGCCTCGGAACAACCGTTAAAAGGCGCCCGCATTGCCGGCTGCCTGCACATGACCATCCAAACCGCCGTGTTGATTGAAACCTTGATCAGCCTAGGCGCCGAAATACGCTGGTCTTCATGCAATATATTCTCCACTCAGGACCACGCTGCAGCCGCCATAGCCAAAGCCGGCATCCCGGTTTTTGCCTGGAAAGGCGAAACCGAAGCCGAAGCCGAGTGGTGCATCGAACAAACCATCCTTGGCCCTGACGGCTGGCGCCCCAACATGATATTGGACGACGGCGGCGACCTCACCAACATGATGCACGATAAATTTCCCGAGCTGATGGCGGATGTCAAAGGCTTGTCGGAAGAAACCACGACCGGTGTGTTGCGTTTATACGAACGCGTGGCCAAAGGCACTTTAAAAGTCCCCGCCTTTAACGTGAACGATTCAGTCACCAAATCCAAATTCGACAACTTGTACGGCTGTCGTGAATCTCTGGTCGACGGTATTAAACGCGCGACAGATGTCATGGTCGCCGGTAAAATTGCCGTGGTTTGCGGCTATGGCGATGTCGGCAAGGGTTGCTCCCAGTCCTTGCGCGGCTTGGGCGCGACGGTTTGGATCACCGAAATCGATCCGATTTGCGCCCTGCAAGCCGCCATGGAAGGCTACCGGGTTGTCACCATGGATGAAGCCGCTGCCATCGCTAATATTTTTGTGACCGCAACCGGCAATGTGCATGTCATCACCCATGAACACATGCGCGCCATGCGCGATCAGGCCATTGTTTGCAACATTGGTCATTTCGATTCGGAAATCGATATCGCCTCGTTGCGCCAATACCCTTGGGAAAACATCAAACCTCAGGTGGATCATGTGATTTTCCCCGATGGCAAACGCATCATCGTGCTGGCGGAAGGCCGCCTGGTTAATCTGGGTTGCGCAACCGGTCACCCCAGCTTCGTCATGTCCAACTCTTTCTGCAACCAAGTTTTGGCGCAAATTGAATTGTGGCAACATGCCAACGATTATGCCAATGAAGTTTACGTGCTGCCGAAAAAACTGGATGAAAAAGTTGCCCGCTTACATCTTAACCAATTGGGCGCCAGGCTGACCGAACTGACTGAAGAGCAAGCCAATTACATTAATGTATCGATGGATGGGCCTTACAAGGCGGATCATTACCGTTACTAAGCTTAAACTTCCGAAAACAAGGCCCGGCAAGGGCCTTGTTTTTATCTGTCACGCACTGCACCAGCCTTCGCGATAAAAATGGAATCACAAAAAAAATTTTCGCGCTCATTTAGTTTTGAATTTTATCCTCCCAAATCCGAAGAGGGTGCCGCCAGCCTGATCAAAGTACATAACGAACTGGCGCAGTTAAAACCGGATTATTTTTCGGTCACCTTTGGCGCAGGCGGCTCCACACGAGATAAAACGTTCGAGTCGGTTGTTGCCATTCAGCAAAAAGGCATCCCTGCCGCTCCGCATTTATCCTGTGTCGCCTCCAGCCGTGACAGCATCCGGGAGATCCTCAAAAATTATCAGACCCAAGGCGTCAACAAAATTGTGGCACTACGCGGTGACCTGCCATCAGGCATGATGTCATTGGGCGAACTGCGCCACGCTAATGAATTAGTAGCGTTGATCCGGCAGGAAAGCGGCGAATATTTTCAAATTCATGTCGCCGCCTATCCTGAAGTACACCCGCAGGCGGCCAACGCGGCGCAGGATTTAAAGCACTTCAAACTAAAAGTGGAGGCCGGCGCCGACGCCGCCATCACTCAGTATTTTTACAGCCCGGAAGCCTATTTCCATTTCATCGAAGCCTGTGAAATAGCCAGCATCGATATTCCCATAGTTCCCGGCATTATGCCTATCACCAACTACTCGCAATTGTTCCGGTTTTCCGAAATGTGCGGAGCCGACATTCCCCGCTGGCTCAGAAAGCGGCTGGAAGGCTTTGGCGACGACCGCCAATCGATACAAGCCTTTGGCGTCGACGTGGTCAGCGAGTTGTGCCAACGATTGCTGGATAACGGCGCGCCGGGCCTGCATTTTTACACCATGAACCAATCCGCCCCAACATTGGCAATCTGGAAAAATCTTCAGTTATAATTACTGAACGTTAAAATTTTATACAGGCGGCATTGGCCGCCTGTTTTGTTTTAGGACTCTATGAACAACCACGCACTTTCCCAGCGCGACTTGGCCGTTCTATGGCACCCCTGCTCGCAAATGAAGGATCACGAAACCCTGCCTTTGATTCCCATCAGGCGCGGCCAAGGCGTGTGGTTGGAAGATTTCGACGGCAACCGCTACTTGGATGCCATCAGCTCCTGGTGGGTTAATATATTCGGGCATGCCAACCCGACTATCAACGCAGCAATAAAAGTTCAGCTGGAAACGCTGGAACATGTCATTTTAGCCGGTTTCACACATGAGGCCGCGATCAGTTTGGCGGAAAAACTAACCGCGATAACACCAGCCGGGCTTAACCGCTGTTTTTATGCCGACAACGGCTCATCCGCCATAGAAGTCGCGCTGAAAATGAGTTTTCACTATTGGCTAAATACCGGCCTGCCGCAAAAAACCAAATTTATCACCTTGGAGAACAGCTACCACGGCGAAACACTGGGGGCATTGGCGGTAGGCAACGTCAGCCTTTACAAACAAACCTACCAGCCGCTGCTCATGGATGTAATAACCGTACCCGGCCCCGATTGTTACTTTCGGGAACCCGGAGAGTCTTGGCAAGCCTATTCCGAGCGCCGGTTTGCGCTAATGGAACAAGCCTTGGCTATGCATGCGGGCCAAGTTTGCGCCGTTATTATCGAACCGTTGGTGCAGTGTGCCGGCTCCATGCGCATGTATGATGCGGTTTATCTAAAATTACTGCGAGCAGCCTGCGACCGCTACCAAGTGCATTTAATCGCCGATGAAATCGCGGTGGGCTTTGGCCGAACCGGCAGCTTATTCGCCTGTGATCAAGCCGGCATCACCCCCGACTTCATGTGCTTATCCAAAGGCTTAACCGGCGGTTATCTGCCCTTGTCGGCGGTGTTGACGACAGACCGGGTTTATCAGGCGTTTTATGACGATTACGCAAAACTGACCGCATTTTTGCATTCACATAGTTATACCGGCAATGCCCTGGCCTGCCGCGCTGCCTTGGCAACCCTAGGAATTTTTGAAAACCAGCCGGTTTTGGAAAACAACCGGCAGCTAGCCACATTAATGCAGCAAGCCACCGCCCATTTTGCCGACCACCCGCACGTGGCCGAAGTTCGGCAAACCGGTATGATCCTGGCAATTGAGCTGGTTAAAAACAAAGCCGATAAAGAACCTTTTCCCTGGCAGGAGCGCCGAGGCCTTAAAGCCTATCAACACGGCTTAAAACAAGGCGTGTTATTACGGCCTTTAGGCAATGTCATCTACTTCATGCCGCCTTATGTGATTAACCCCGAAGAAATTCAACTGATGGTCAATGCCGCCTGGTCTGCCATAGCCGAGGCCACCCAATAATGCGCCAATCCAGGCTTTACCTGCCGCTGCCATTGCAACCAGGGCAAATGGTCACACTGGATGACGCCAGCGCGCATTATTTAAGAACGGTTTTGCGTCTGAAACACGATGATGCCATTACCGTATTTAATGGGCAAGGCATAGATTATGGCGGCATGCTGCTGGAGGTCAGCCGCAAACAGGTTCGCATTGCAATCGGTATCCCCGTTGAGCGTAACCTGGAATCGCCTTTGCTTGTCAACTTGGGACTAGGCATAGCGCGCGGCGACCGCATGGATCTGGCCGTGCAAAAAGCCGTTGAATTGGGGGTACAAACCATCACCCCAATCTTCACCGAACGTTGCGTGGTTCAGCTAAAAGGCGAAAAACAGCAACAACGCGTGGAACATTGGCGGAAAATCATTCAGCATGCCTGTGAGCAATGCGGACGCAACCGCCTGCCGGAATTGGCGGATGCCCAGCCCTTAACCGGCTGGGTAGAACATCAACCGGGTTTGAAAATTTTTTTAGACCCGCATGCCGAAAACCGTTTAAATGCACTAACCCCAATCCACCAGACGGTCAGCTTACTTTCAGGCCCGGAAGGCGGTTTTACCGATCAAGAACGCTGCTATGCCAAAGCCGCCGGCTTCATCCCGGTACGCCTGGGCGCCCGGGTTTTGCGCGCCGAAACGGCCGCGTTAGCCGCGTTAGCTGCCGTGCAAACGCTTTGGGGTGATTTTTGATGTGGGTGCAAAACTTTATCCGCTGGCTGGCGTACGCGTTGCTTCCTTTACTGGTTCTGCTAGCAGCCGCATCCGCTGCCTGCGTAATCGGCTATTGTATCGTCTACGGCTTGGAACTTCAGTACCCGCTACGCAAAATGATCAGTAAAGTCACCGAAGTGCTACTGGTGTTAAGTATATTCCCGCTCATGGCCCGGCTTAAATTTGCCAATACTGACATTGGATTGGCGTCAATCAGCGTATTCGGCAAGCAATTTGGCTTGGGATTTGGCTTAGGCGTGCTAACGCTACTGCCGGTCATCCTCTTGCTTTACGGTGTAGGCGTCAACATCATCGATACCAGCCAGACCTGGACTATCGGTTCATTTCTGGCAAAACTGCTGTTGTCATTAGCTGCAGCCATATTAATTGCTCTGCTGGAGGAACCTTTATTTCGGGGCTTGCTGCTAAGCCAATTAAAAACCAAAATGCCGCTGACTTTGGCTATTTTAATCAGTTCGGTTTATTACGCGGGTTTACATTTTCTCAAAACCGATACCGATTTGCCGGTATCGGAAATATCTGTAGTAAGCGGCTTCCCTTTAATGCTGGAAGCGTTTGCCAATCTGTTAAATCCGCAAATTCAATCGGCGCTCTGGTCGCTGGTGACGGTAGGAATTTTTTTAGGCGTGTTACGAAGCCAGTTCAACACCGGCCTGGGTTGGTGCGTAGGTTGCCACGCCAGCTGGGTTTGGCAAATAAAGCTGAGTAAAAGCCTGTTTAACACCGATCCTGCCTCACCTTATCATGCTTGGGTCAGTAGTTACGACGGTATCATAGGGCCTCTGGTCACGCTCTGGCTGGGCGCCGCCGTTATCTTGTTTTTGAGTTGGCGTTCTTACCGGCGGTACACCGGTTAATCCCTAAAATTATTGAATTGAACCGGCTGGTCAAGCGTCTCACCTTTCAGCATTTGAATGACCTCCTGCAAATCATCGCGCTTTTTCCCCGTCACCCGGACTTGGTCGCCTTGAATTGCCGCCTGGACTTTAAGTTTTTTGTCCTTGATCAGCTTGACGATTTTCTTGGCCAAAACACTGTCGACCCCTTGCTTGAGGGTAATTTCCTGGCGCATGCCCTTGCCGCTGGCTTTGGCTTCACCCACATCCATACAGCCAATATCGATACCGCGGCGGGTTAGTTTCGTACAGATGATGCTGAACATTTGCTGAAGTTGAAAGGTGGATTCGGAAAACATTACCAATTTATCGTCGTTTAATTCAAAATTGGAGCCGGTGCCTTTAAAATCAAAACGCGTTTCAACTTCCTTGTTGGCTTGGTCAACCGCATTCGTTAATTCGTGCTTGTCAAATTCGGAAACAATATCAAAAGAAGGCATTGGATACTTCGCTAAAATACACAGGGATGGCGCCGTCAATATATAACCGCACCCGGTATATTTCAACTGTTAACGAAAAATCAGAGCAACTGACCAATTTTGAAAATTAAATACGATAAAATATTTTTGGGCTTGATATTAAAGGTTAATCTTGCTTATGACCCTAGTTAAGTCTATTGTAATACTCAGTCTGAACCGATCAATTAAGCCTATGAAACAGATTAATATCAAGCGCTTTTTAGCCCGCTTTAGTTGCGTTTTATTGCTGATAGCGCAACCGGTTCCGGCGGCCAATGATTGGATATATGTTGTGAAACAAGGCGATAACCTTTGGGATCTCGCCAGAGAATACCTCATCGACATAGCACATTGGCACCAGCTTCAGCAATTGAACAATATCGCCGATCCCTACCATATTCCACCCGGCACCAAGCTGAGAGTACCTATCCGTTGGATCAGCCAATCGCCAATTCTAGCCAGAATCGGTAGCTTACATGGTCAGGCAACACTGATAGAAGGCGGCAGCCAGGAAGAATCTTCGCTAACGCAGGGGACTTTCGTATTTAAAGGTGACGCTATTTTAACTAAAGCCGATTCAACCTTGCTGCTGGAATTTGTCGACGGTTCCACGCTGCTGTTGCAACCCAACAGCCGTCTTGAACTAAGCCACCTTAATATTTACGGCAAAACCGGTATGGTGGATACCCGCTTGCGGCTTAATCAAGGTCGTGTGGAAACCAAAGTTGAGAAAAAACAAGGCCCTGCGAGTCGTTTTGAGATTTCCACGCCGGCCAGTATCACCTCAGTACGGGGCACCGACTACCGGGTTGGCTCCGAAGCCACCGAACAGCAATCCTTTACAGAAGTTCTGGAGGGCGGCGTTAACTTAAAAAGCGGCGGCAACACCAAACTGATCAGCGGTGGCTATGGTGCCGTTGCCAAGGCAAACCAACCGCCCAGCGCGCCTATCAGCTTGCTTGAAGCGATTGATACCCAAGCATTACCCAGTGAATACGGGCGCAATCCGGTTCAATTTACCCTGCCCAATGACGCCAACACCAAAGGTTACCGGGTACAAATCGCCAAAGACCGAGCGTTTACTGAGGTGATTTTTGACCGGCAGTACAACTCCTACTTGATCCGCGGCCCTGAACTTGAAGACGCCGATTATTTCGCTCATATCCGGGCTATCGACGAAAACGGCTTGGAAGGCAAAAATGCCGATTATTTTTTTACCGTCAATGCCAGGCCGGAAGCGCCTATCATGCAACCCAAACCTGAAGCAGGTTTGACCGAAGAAACCCCGGCTTTTATCTGGGCCAGACAACAAGACATTAACCAATACCATTTTCAGCTGGCTAAAGATAAAGCCTTTAAAGATTTGGTGGTTGATTTGCCGGCTTTAAGCGAAGCCGGTGTTAATAGCGGGTACCAGTTGCAACTCGGACAATACTTCTGGCGCGTCGCTAGCATCAGCTCAACCGAAGGCCATGGCCCATTCAGCGACCCGCAAACCTTTAAACGCGTGGTACCGCCACCGCAAGCGGAGGAGCCGGAAATCAGCGACACAACTTTGGTTTTAAACTGGCCGGCCGATTTACCCGGCTCTCAATACCATTTTCAAATGGCAAAAGACCAGGCGTTTACCGAAATTGTTTATGATAAGCAGGTTGACGCCGCCAAAGTTGAATTGGATAGACCGGAAGGTGGAGAATACTACATCCGGGTCAGCACACTCTACGCCGACGGCTTTAAAGGCCCGTTCGGCAAACCACAAATTATCGATGTACCGGATTCAGGATGGTATTGGTGGCTTTTGACCGTGCTGCCATTTGCTTTATTTGCTTTATAGGTTTTTCGTGCAATTGCTGGCTACGCTCTCAAAATGCAGACGACAGATTTTTTTAATTATCTGCGTACTGAGCTTCGCGCTGATATTAAATCAAAAGGAAACCGTAAAACGCTGGGGTAATTATTTTTTTGATGCCGCACTCATTGCCCTGCCGGAGCGGCACGCCAACAGCGACATTGTCATCATAGCCATTGATGACTTCAGTTTAAAACAGCTGGGTAAATGGCCCTGGCCGCGTGATACTCACGCCCAATTGATCAATTTACTAACCGCCGCCAATGTTAAAGCCGTGGGTCTGGATATTATCTTTGCCGAACCCGACCGGAATAACCCGGCAAGCGATCAAACCCTGATTGCTGCGGTTAAAAACAACGGCCGTGTTATCCTGCCGGTATTGCCTGAGCGCAAACCCGACGGCAGCCTGGATGTCACCTTGCCCATGCCGGCGTTAAGCGAAGCTGCAGCAGGGCTTGGACATGTCGACACCGGCATGGACAGCGACGGCATAATCCGGGGCGCCTATTTAATGGCCGGACAAAATGATAAGCTTTGGCCGGCATTTGCCTTGGCATTAATCAATGTCAACACCAGCGATATCCAACCTTACCTAAAAGGGATACGCAATCCCGAGAATGCTGCGCCGGCCAGTTTTTGGCGCCGCGATTTTAGAATCGAATTGCCTTTCCTGCCCACTAACTCGCGTTATAAGCAAATATCTTATGCCGAAATGCTGTCCAATCCGGACTTGCTACGCGAAGTAGCCGGCAAATATATTCTGGTCGGCACCACGGCCGCCGGCTTAAGCCACATGTTTATGACGCCGTTGCATAAAAACTCAAATCTGGTCAGCGGCATAGAGCTGCATGCCGGCATTCTGGACACTTTGCTCAACGGCACGGCAATAGAACCGATCAATCCGATGCATAGCCTTTTACTGACTGCTGCGCTGGTGGCAGTACCCTTGATTGGCTATAACTTCCTTTTCGCAACCCAGGCCTTGCCCATCAGCATGTTATTTGCCGCGCTGGCGTTAGCGGCAAGCACGCTTCTGTTAAGAAATTTTTTTCTTTGGTATAACCCGTTACCGGTGATCCTGCCGTTGACCGGCGCTTATGTGTTTTGGGATTGGCAACGCATACATTTTTTCACCCAGTCTTTATTTAAAGAGCGCCAACTGGCCAAAGCCGCCTTACATTCCATAGCCGATGCGGTTATCACTACCAAACCCTGGGGCATCATTATTTACCTAAACCCGGCCGCGGAAAAACTCTCCGGCTACACTATGCAACAAGCTATCGGCTTACATATTAATTCGGTAATCCGGCTGGCCGATGTTAATACCGTCAGCGATGAATTCGGTTTCGACAGTTTGATAGCGCGGCTTAGCGCCGGGGACTGCATGAAAGAATTCGGCCCCAAACACATCATCAACAGCGCCGGCGAAGAACGCGCGGTAAAAATCAGTGCCAGCCCTATACGAAATAATTCAGGGCAAATCATCAGCATTGTTTTTGCCTTTACCGATATTACCGAAACCTTGCGGATCAGCCATAAAATGACTTATCTCGCCACCCACGACGCTTTAACCGGATTGGCCAACCGCACTTTGTTCCACGAACAAATTGAAAAAGCCATAGCGACCTGTAAACGGCAAAATAACAACCTGGCCTTGTTGTTTATCGATCTGGACGACTTTAAAAAAGTCAACGATGGCCTGGGACATGCCGCCGGTGATGCCGTATTAATTGAAACAGCCGCAAGATTAAAGGCCAATATCAGACAAGCTGATACGGTTGCGCGTTGGGGCGGGGACGAGTTTATCGTGTTATTAAACCAACTGCCTAACGAAGAAAATACAACGTATGCCATCTCCAAAGTAACCGAACAATTATCGCGGCCTTACATCATTGACGGAAACACCTTATACGTAACCCCCAGCATCGGGATCAGCCTATACCCCAAAGACGGACTTACCGCGGAAGAACTTCTAGCCAACGCCGATGCCGCGATGTTCCAGGTCAAACAAAACGGCCGCAACAATTTCGGTTTTTTCAGCAATAGTCACGACAAAGCCGGTAAACAACGCTTAAGCATGGAATCCGAACTTTACAGCGCATTAGCTGAAGGTCATTTTGAAATCTATTACCAGCCCCAATTGGATTTAAAAACCAACGCCATAACCGCGGCAGAAGCCTTGTTACGCTGGAATCACCCCAAGCAAGGCATAATTTCGCCGGATAGCTTTATTCCTTTGGCCGAAGAGACTGGCTTGATCAATCCGATTGGGGACTGGGTCATACAAACGGTTTGCCGGCAAATCAGCCTTTGGCAAAAACTGGGCCTACCGCAAATTTGCATATCGGTTAATTTATCGCCGCTTCAGTTTTTGCAAAGCAATTTATGCGAAAAAATCCGCGCCGCGCTAAAAAACAA
>PERF01000045.1 GCA_002928495.1 Methylobacter sp.
CTGGTGCCACCTACCGTTAACCCGTCGATTTTCAGCGTAGGCTGGCCTACGCCTACCGGCACGCTTTGGCCGTCTTTGCCGCAGGTACCGACGCCGCTGTCCAGGGCAAGATCGTTGCCGACCATGGAAACCTTGGTTAACACATCGGGGCCGTTGCCGATTAAGGTTGCGCCCTTGACCGGGTAGGTCAGCTTGCCGTCTTCGATCATATAGGCTTCGCTGGCGGAGAAAACGAACTTACCGGAGGTAATATCCACTTGGCCGCCGCCGAAGTTTTTAGCATATAAGCCTTTTTTAACGGAGCGGATAATTTCTTCCGGTTCGTGTTGGCCCGGCAGCATGTAAGTGTTGTCATGCGCGGCATGGGTAAGTGCGCGTAGGACTCCCGGCGGCCGTTACCAGTGGGTTTGACGCCCATGAGTCGGGCGTTGAGTTTGTCCTGCATGTAGCCTTTGAGTATGCCGTTTTCGATGAGCGTGGTACATTCGGTCGCGGTGCCTTCGTCGTCGATATTGAGCGAACCGCGGCGTCCGGGCAGGGTGCCGTCGTCGACCACAGTGCACAGGCTGGAGCCGATACGCTCGCCGACGCGGCCGGAAAACGCCGAGGTGCCTTTGCGGTTAAAATCGCCTTCCAAGCCGTGCCCTATGGCTTCGTGCAGTAAAATTCCGGGCCAGCCCGAACCTAACACCACTATCATGTTGCCGGCCGGGGCTTCTTTGGCGTCCAGATTGACCAGGGCTTGCCGCACCGCTTCGCGGCCGTAGTCCAAACCGATTTCCCGGTCAAGAAACTGGCGGTAATCGTAGCGGCCACCGCCGCCCATGCTGCCTTGCTCGCGTCGACCGTCGGCGGAGGCTATGACCGATACGTTCAGGCGGACCAGCGGGCGAATGTCGGCGATGAGCGCGCCGTCCTGGTTGGCCACCAGGATATATTCATAGGAGCCGGATAAACTGATGATGACTTCTTCAATGCGGCTATCCAGTTTGCGGGTTTCACGGTCGATGTTTTGCATCAAGGCAATTTTGTCTTGGTCCTCAAGCGATTTTAACGGGTTGATTGCCGGATAGTAGTGAGCCCGTGAAGGTAAAGCCGTCAATTGCGCCGTGTGTTGCTGATTTTGCCGGACGATGGCTTTCACGTTATTGGCTGCCGACATCAACACAGCGCTGTCGATTTGGTCGCTATAGGCAAAACCGGTTTTCTCACCGAATACCGCACGCACGCCCGCGCCTTGTTCTATGCTGTGGCTGCCTTCTTTGATGATGCCGCTTTCCAAGACCCAGGATTCGTAATGGCTGGATTGAAAATAGATGTCGGCGGCATCGACTTTGGCGCTAAGCAAGTTGTTGATGATGTTTTCGATGTCGCTGTCTTGTAAACCTGCTGGCTCAAGAACGGCACGTTTGACCAGGGCTAAGGATTCCATTGTGCGGGTTGCTCCGTAGGTGCGTTGTCGGGTTTTGGGGGATTGAGGTTATCCAGGAGCGTGTTGTAAATCGTTTTTAACATACGTTCCTCACCTTCGATAGTGCGTTGTTTTTCCTCGGCAGTGGCTTCGCCGCTGGGTTTGATTTCCGTGGCCGTGATCAGGGTTTGCAAGCGCCTGTCGTGCAATTTCAACACGTAGCCGGCGCTAGGAAACTGGTTTTTAAGCAAGGAAAACGTCAAGCGGTCCAGCAGGCTGTCATCTTCTGAATAGCTATCCGGGTCAAAAACCGTATAGATTAGCCCTTCGTCGCGGTTTCGGTCGGTGACTTCAATACCGCTACGCTTGAGTGACAGCAGTAGGATGTCCCAGGCTTCGTTGGGGGTGTCTTCAAAGATGATATGCAGCGGTTTGTTCTCGCTTAAGGCAAAGAGCTTGGATTCGCGGCGCTGTTTTGGCGATGCCGGCGGTGCCTGATCCGGTAAGCTGTCATCGCTGACTTCAGCCCGTTGTGGGGCTTCCGGCGGTTCATCCAGGGCTTCGGCGCGTCCTGATTTAGGCAGGGTGGGCGGTTTTTCAAGCTGGGTGGTGTCGGCATAGCGTAGATCCGGAGAACACGCCGCAAGCAGCCACGGCGCCATCAAGATTAGTTTTTTAATATCAACAAGCATTTTAGATTAAGTTAGTTACACAAAGCGCCGGTGCTTGAGCACGGGGAATGCCGTCCGCACTTTTTCCAGATGGTCCAGGTCGATCTCGGCCATGACAAAGCCGCCGCCGGTTTTGTAGCAATCCAAAACCATACCCCAAGGATCGACGATCATGCTGTGGCCGAAGGTTTTGCGGCCGTTTAAATGGAATCCGCCTTGGTTAGGCGCGATAACATAACATAAATTTTCCACAGCTCTTGCGCGTAATAACACTTCCCAATGCGCGGCACCGGTTTCGGCTGTGAAGGCAGCGGGAATCACCAGTATATCAACGCCTTTTTGCGACATGCCCCGAAACAGTTCCGGAAACCGCAAATCGTAGCAAACCGCCACGCCCAGCCGGCCAAAGGGAGTGTCCACGATTAAGGCTTCCTTGCCGGCTTCGATGGAGTCGGATTCGCGGTAAACATCGCCGGAGCCGGGGATATTGACGTCGAACAGATGAATTTTATCGTAGCGGGCAATCCGTTCGCCACGGTCGTCGTAAATATGGCAGGCGGCACGAATTCGTTTGCGGTCGTTGCCGGCAATCGGCATGGTGCCGCCAACAATCCAGACGCTGTGTTTTTTAGCCGTGGACGATAGAAAATCTTGAATGGGGCCGGTGCCGTCCGGTTCCTTGACGTCGAGCTTGTCGGTTTCTTTATTCCCCATCAAGGCAAAATTTTCCGGTAAAGCAACCAGTTTAGCCCCGGCTTTGGCGGCTTCGGCTATTAGTTTTTCAGCTTCTAGCAGGTTTGCTTTAACGTTGGGTCCGGATGCCATTTGTATTGCTGCACATTTACTCATGCTAACCTCTTATTGATCTTGCTCAAGCCACGGAAAGCCGGTAATGCCATTCCAGGTCTTGTTGAGAATGCCTTCATGTTCATGTAAAGGGATGATTTCAACCTTATCCCAGTGGCCTTTAATCTGATATTGCGAGCCAAAAAAGAAGCCCTCTTGGTTTTTACCGGTCAGGGAACGGGCTATCAGATTGGATAGCTTATCGACAATTGTACCAGCAATAGGCACGGCATCAGAACTTTTAGGCAGCACGTTAACTGTTTGGTTAACCAGTTGTTTTGCCAAGTCCACCGTACCGGTTAGGCTGATTTTTGCGGGTATGCTGTCGATCAGGAAATCCCGGTTGCTGGCTACGCCGTTGACCAAGTCGAAATGCCCGGTTATGGTATCGAAGGTAAGGCCTTCCTGATAAACGTCGCTAAAATCCAACTGCAAACGTTTTATCCATTGCGATAACGCCAGTATACCCAAAATCCTGCCAAAACCAGGCTCAATACTCAAAATGCGGCCGTTTTGCAAATCGGCATCGACTTCGCCTCGTAGCGTGCCAAGGCTGAATTGCTGGGGAGCGCCCGGCCAAGCCAATGAAAAATAGAGGGTTGCGGCGGTTTCGGTTATATCGTCGGTAATCCCCAGTTGTTGCAGCAACCGGCCGAAGTGTTGAGAACTGAGTGAGCCTTGGAATTGGGTTTTTGCCAGCAACGGCCCCGTAAGCCAGCTGCCCGTGGCGGATAGCCGATGCGAGGAGGAGCTGAGCGTGAGTCTTTAAATCGGATGCCGTCGTGGGTGCGTTCTGTCGTTAAGGTTAACTGGCCGAGATTAATATTGTGCCAATAGGTGTGTTCGCTGCTAACGGCGATCAGCGGAAAATTTTTGACGGTGCGCGCGGTAATTTCCGGTTCGGTGGAATTTAATGCAGCAAACCGTTTTAAGGCCGACAGATCCAGTTTTTTCATGGCTAGCTCAATCGCATGGCCGCCCTCCCAATCCAGCGGTAGACTGAGTTCGCCGCTGATGGCGTTGCTTTGGATATGACCGGCCCAAACCGCATTGGATTTTTTTAGATCCAGCTCGAAGGCGCCTATGGAGTTCTCATTCCATAAGGCGTTCGGTGTCCGGATTTGTATTTCTTGTATGAGAGCGGCCAGACCGTCGCTGCTGTGTTGACTATCAAACGAAGAAGCCGCAATCCCTAGCCAGTCCGTTAACGCCAGGTTCTCGCGGTTAATCTCAAATTTCAAACCCGGTGCCTGACGCTGTTCAACCACGCCGGCACCTACCAGAATGTTGCCCGAGAACAGTTTTTGCTGTTTTACGGTCAGTTTGACGGCAGCTTTCAATTTATCCGAATAGATCACCTCTATCGGCATTAACGGGTCGTCAACCAGCCCGAACGTCAGTGCTAAAGGCGCTTTTGCCGCCGCCGGTTTGCCCAGGATGCCGGGTAGGTCGATGGCTATGCCGTTAAGATCGGTTTTGATGGTGAGTTCCGGTGGAGTGCTGTCATGTGGCAGGTTTAAACTTAAGTCGTAGTGAGACCCACCTTCGGCCAACGACCACCAGGACAGGTCGAATTGGTTTTGCAATTGCTGAATACCGGTGCGGCCGGCGATTTTGACCACGGTTCTGGTTTCGCTGTTACTGACCGCGACCTGGATAGGAAAACCCAGAGACTTGGCATTCAATACCTCGGCATAAACCCCGTGGTCATTCAGTTTTAAATCGCCGGTAATGGCTTTTACCGGCAAGTCCAAAGCCTTGACCGTAAGTTTGGCGTCATTAAAATGCGCCGCGCCGCCGACATGGGTCGGTAAACTCAAGACCAGCGGGATTTTCAGATCCAGATCGATGACCGTGTCGCCGACCGGCAATATAGCGTCGCGAATCAGGTTGATCGAACGCTTGAGCGGGGAACCTTGCATGTAATCCAAAACCTGATTGATCTCGCCGCTGACCTGACCTTTGAAGTCCAGGTACTGGCTTTCATTCAGCTCGGCAATATCGACATCGCCGGTTTTGATCGGATTATTGCCGGCAAAGCCGCTATCGATATGAACCTGAAGCCGTTCGCCCAGAAATGTCGCCTGCGCGTTGACCTCATGCACAGGCAGCCAGCCCGGATCAAACTTAAGTTCCATGCCTTGGATGCCGAACATGGCTTGAAACACCCCGTCGCCGGCCGGGAATGGAAACGCTTCCGGCGTGCCGTAAAATAGCAAACGTCCGTCGTGTAATCGGCCTTTGACAAAAGCGCTGTCGAACCATTCCACGGTGCGGGGGTTCATGGCAAGCCGCGGCAAATAGTTAGGCAGTTTGCTGATATCGTCGCTGGAATAAGCCAGTTGCAAATCGATAAACGGGGCTTTACCTTCGGCTTTTGGCAATTCGGCATGGATACGTGCCATGCTTTTAAAAGCCGGTAGGTCAATCGCCAGCTGTTTTGAATCCAGCACCCAGTTGTCCTGAGTTTGCCGCCACTGTAATTGCCCGGCGAGCTGATCGACCGGCAGCGGGGCAGAATACTGTCCCGGCAAGGCCAGCGTGGCATTATCGGTTGCAAGCTCAATGACGCCCCGGTTTTGGTTGCCAAAGACGCGGGCGGAAAAATGTTCCAAGCCGGGTTGGCCGGATAGGCTTGCTATGCTGAGTTGGTGGATTTGGCCATTGATGGCAAAAGCGTTGGTTTGAGGGCTAAAAAAACCGGAAAAATCCGCTAATTCGCCTTTAAGACGGAGTTCACCCAGGGGTTTACCCGGGGCCTGTGGTAATGCAAAGCGGGCAATGCGGGTGATTTCCTCCAAATGCAAGCGTTTGCTGTAAATGCGTGCCTCTTGCAGCTCACCCGACTCTGTGAGGGTGCCGGCCAGACTTAAGTCTTGTGCGGTCAGACCGGCTTTGCTGCCGGTTTGCAGCTTAGGAATATCAAGGCGCCAATGGTTTTCCGACTGTTGCCAACGGAAAGCCGCTTGCAGTTGCGGCAAGGCGAGTTCGGCGGCGTTGGAGTGGGTCAGCTGTAAATTGTCGATATCGACTCGGCCGGTAACACTGGCCAGTGTGGCTTGCTGCCAGCCGCACCATAACTGGATGTCGCCGGTGCCGTTGTTGATACTGAACCCCTTCGGTGTTGGATCAGGTAGCCAGTACGCCAGCTTTGCCTGTTTAATGTTTAAAAACAGTTTGCCGTCTAGCTTTTGCGGTTCAAATAAAGAGCCGCTAAATTCCGCTACCGCACTAAGCTGTTCCCCGTAGCGTTCCGGTAAGGCCATTTGCAGATTCAACCGGTGTTTGTCGCCAGCCCCATTCATCAAAGCGATGTCGATGTTGCTGAAACTGACAGGCTTTAGCCCGTTCAACTCGTCTTGCCAGGTCAGTTGACTTTGCAAGAGCGCTATGCGCGGGGCTTGCATGAGCCAAAGCGGTTGTGCACCGTTGTCTTTTAATCCGGCAATTACCAGACTGTTGTCCGGCTTACGCACGACGGTAAATTTGGCGCCTACAAAAGCAAGCTTGGCGGATGGTAATACAGCCTGCGACAAAATTATTTCGGGCAAATTTAAGCTCAGCCGGATTTCTTCGAATTTAATGGCCGGGTTCGGGTTGGATGGCGAGGCAATGGTGGAAATATTGTTGACAATCAGCTCGGGACTAAAGCCGTGCATATTCGCTTGCAACCGGCCGATCTCCACCGGCGCACCCAGAAAATCGGCCAGATAGACCGTTAAATCCTGTTTAAATTGGTTTATCTCCAGCAACAGCAGCCGTAGGACCGACAAACCCACGGCCGCTGCAAGCAGCGTCCAAAAAATGATATGCCGGGTGGCGCGGGTAATGTGATAAAGCACTTAAGATAGGAACAGGGCGGGGCGGGCTGTTGGCACGAGGGCAACCTTGGATTTATAGCAGTACAACGTCATATTGTTCCTGATTATAGCCTGCTTCGGCGCGGAATTTAATCTGCACGCCTAAAAAAGCCTGCAATTCGGCCAGCATATCGGCTTCCTCGTCGAGTAGCATTTCAACCACTTCTTCCGATGCCAGCACCAGCAAATTTTGTACTTTATATTGCCTGACTTCGCGGATAACTTCCCGGAAAATTTCCAAGCACACCGATTCCGCTGTTTTTAATACCCCTCTCCCGCCACAGGCCCGGCAAGGTTCGCATAAAATATGTTCCAAACTTTCCCGTGTGCGCTTACGGGTCATTTCCACCAATCCCAAAATCGAAACTTCGGTAATTTTAGTTTTCGCATGATCCTTGGTGAGGTTGCGTTCCAAAGCCTGTAACACCTGCTGCTTATGTTCCTGGCTTTGCATGTCGATAAAATCGATAATGATAATGCCGCCCAGGTTTCTTAGCCTAAGCTGGCGGGAAATCGCTTGCGCGGCTTCCAGATTGGTCTTAAAAATGGTCTCTTCCAGATTGCGGCCGCCGACATAACCACCGGTATTGACATCGACGGTAGTCATGGCTTCGGTCTGATCAAACACCAAATGCCCGCCGGATTTGAGCGAAACCTTGGGTTCCAAGGCTTTTTGGATTTCATCTTCCACGCTATAAATGTCGAATAACGGCGATTCGCCGGTGTAATGCTCGATAATGCCGGTTAATTCGGGCATAAAGGTTTCGGCAAATTCAATTAAACGGTGATAGGTTTCTTTAGAATCAATACGGATACGTTCAATGCCTTCTTTGTATACATCGCGCAAGGTTCTTACGCTAAGCGGCAAATCCTTGTGGATGAATTGCTTGACTATGGCGGTAGAGATTTTAGCGGCGATGGATTGCCAAAGTTTGAGTAAAAACGTCATATCGGCGACCAATACCGATTCTTCAACACCCTCGGCGGCAGTACGGGCGATAAATCCGCCGCATTGATGCTCCTGGCGGAATTTTTCTATGCAGGTTTTCAAACGTATGCGTTCGCTCTCGCAGTCAATACGTTGAGATACGCCCGAATTGTTGGCGTAGGGCATGAAGACCTGAAATCGGGACGGGATCGAAATTTCCGTAGTCAAGCGGGCGCCTTTGGTGCCTAAGGGGTCTTTGACGACTTGCACCACAATGTGCTGGCCTTCGTGCAGATAATAGCCGATATTATCGGACTGCACTTTTTCCAGCTCTTTGCCGGATAAATCGGAAATATGCAAAAACGCAGCTTTAGGTAAACCGATATCCACAAACGCTGCTTGCATGCCCGGCAGAACCCGGCAGACTTGGCCTTTGTAAATATTGCCGACCAGCCCGATTTGCCGGCTGCGTTCAATAATTAATTCCTGAAGCACACCGTTTTCAATGACGGCAACGCGGGTTTCCGGCGGGGTAACGTTGATTAAGATTTCTTCACTCATTGAAATAAATTTATCCCTTGTTTGGCCAGCAGTTGCGCTGTTTCGAACAACGGCAATCCCATGACACCGGAAAAACTGCCGGTTATCGATTGCACGAATGCGCTGCCTAAGCCTTGAATGGCATAACCGCCGGCTTTGCCCAACGGCTCGCCGGTGCGCCAATAGGCCTCGATTTCCTGACTATCAAGCGGGCGAAAGGTGACTTGGGTGATGCTGGTTGCCTGCCAGTGTTCCCGGCCCCTCAGCGACACCGAGGTGTAAACCTCATGGGTTTGCCCGGACAGTTGCGTCAGCATCCAATGAGCGGCTTCGAAATCAACCGGTTTGCCTAAAATAAGGTGGTTAATCACAACGCTGGTGTCGGCAGCCAATACCGGCAGATGCCGGCCGTAAAGATCGCAACAGGCCGCCGATTTCTCGGCGGCAATACGTTCAACATAAGCTAAAGCAGTTTCACCCGTCTTGGGTGATTCGTCTATATCGGCGGGCTTGACCGAATAGCGCACGTTGATTTGGTCTAGCAAATCACGTCGTCTAGGCGAGGCTGAAGCTAATACGATTTGAGGCGTCATTCGCGGTGGTAGGGGTGGTTGTTAAGAATGCTCCAGGCACGGTAAAGTTGTTCAGCCACGATGATACGAACCAAAGGATGCGGAAAAGTCAGCCTGGATAAACTCCAGGACTCGCTGGCCGCCCGGCGGACTGTTTCCGACAACCCTTCCGGGCCGCCTACCAACAACGCTATCGGCTGACTGTTTGCCTGCCAGCGTTGCAATACGTTGGCAAGTTCCGGTGTTGACCACGGCTTACCGTCAACCTCTAGGGTAACGATGTTAGCACCCGGCGGAACGGCAGCCAGCATCTTGTTACCTTCTTCTTTAATAATTCTGGCGGTATCGCAATTCTTACCGCGTTTACCGGGCGAAATTTCTTTTAGCAGCAACTCGTATTCGCGTGGCAAGCGTTTGGCATACTCATTGTACCCATTTTGTACCCAAGCCGGCATTCGATTTCCCACGGCGATAAAATGTATCTGCATGTTTTCAGAATGCGAGCGGCAATGTGTTTTTGAGAAATTTCAGCTTATGGCCTTAAATTTGCTGGAATTATGGCATGAAAATTAATGTGCCGGAAACCCGCCATGAACATCCTAAAAGTTGTCATAATTCCATTAATACTCTGTGTTTCCGCCTGCGCTTCAAACACCAAGCCGGTGGAGAGGATCGAGGATATTCCCGAGCAGTCTTCAAGCCGGCAAGAGTCGGTGGCTTTTTTCGCTAAAGTCTACAAAGCCGTTAGGGATACCGAGCGCTCGCTTTACCAATGGCAATATGACGTCCGCGACGGCGTTGACAGCTTTATTTATGACGTCGAAAAAGATTATTATAATGACTATCAAAAATAATTTTGATGATTAAATCTCTGCGGCGTAATTAATTAACTTATGAGTTTACAATGAAAATTTTTTCCCAGTCATCGGGTGCGCAACAGATCGATTCCGCTATGGAATTCGTTTTCCCCAAAGGTATTAACGGTTTTGAGGAGCATACCCGTTTCCGGTTGATGCCGCAGGATGACAGCCTTCAGCTGTATAAGCTTGAGTCTGGGGTGGATGCCAACGTGGCTTTCTGGGTGGCACAACCTTCCGCCTTCAACATGAATTATTGTTTTATATTGACGCAGGCCGAGCTGGATTGTTTGCAAATCGAACGCCCCGATGAGTTGCTGATTTTGGTGATTTTACAAAAAGATGCCGACAATCAGCCCTTCATCAAAGGCACCATGAATTCGCCTTTATTGATAAACCGCACAAAAAATATCGGCATGGAGAAATTATTGATTTATGTCGATCAAGCCATTGTTATAGAAAGCCCGCAACATTCACGCATTGAGTTGATTGAACGGGTTTGAAACCAAAACCCGGTTGATGCGGCGTTAAGCCGCTTGCGTGGGGATGCTGTGCGATGAACGAATCACGCGGTTGTGTTCATCAAAATAAATCAAAGTCGGTTTGTAATTGATCAGTTCTTTTTGATCCAGCACGGCATAAGCACAGACAATGATCAGATCGCCGGGGCATGCTAATCGGGCGGCCGCGCCGTTAACCGAAAATATACCTGAACCTTCTTGCGCGCGTATGGCATAGGTGGTGAATCTTTCACCATTGTTGATGTTGTAGATATGTATCTGTTCGTATTCCCTGATTCCGGACAATTCCAAAATGTTGCCATCTATTGCACAAGAACCTTCATAACCTAATTCCGAGCGGGTTACGGTGGCTCTGTGTAATTTTGCTTTTAGCATGGTTGTTTGCATACCGGTTACACATTTAATGCTTGCAGGGGCGCAGATTATCCATTATTTACCGCTTGGTATCAACTTTTACGGTCATACCAAGCTAACCGGATAATCCGCATTAAAATTCGCCAAGGCCTAAAGCGTTACCAAGACGAAGCGAAATAAATATTATCGATCAAGCGGGTGTTGCCAAGTTTTGCCGCTGTCAGTATGACCAGATTTTTATCGGAAAAATCCGCTAATTCCAGATCGTTACTACGGCAAATATTAAAATAATCCGGTATAAATCCTAAACTGCGTAATTTTAACAAAGCTTGGGTTTCCAGGCTTCGGAAATTTTTCTCACCGGCATCGATTGCACATCGGGTTTGACACAAAACGTCATAAAGTTTGGGTGCTATTTGGTGTTCTTCCGGAGTCAGATAGCGGTTGCGCGAACTCATGGCCAAGCCGCTGGTTTCGCGCACGGTGTCAACACCGACAAGGGTTACCGCAAGGTTTAAGTCGCGGACCAGGGTGCGAATAACCACCAACTGTTGGTAATCCTTCAGCCCGAACACCGCCAGATCCGGTTGTACCAAGTTAAATAGCTTGCACACAATGGTCGCCACGCCGCTAAAGTGGCCGGGTCTGAATGCGCCGCAATGCAAGGCTGAGAGCCGGTCTACAGTAATCCGGGTTTGCTCGCCGGCGGGGTAGATTTCATCGGTTGAAGGCAGAAACAGCAAGTCCGTGTTTTGTGCTTTAAGGGCGGCGATGTCGTCAGCTTCGGTGCGCGGGTATCGGCTAAAATCTTCGGTTGGGCCGAATTGGGTGGGATTGACAAAAATGCTGACGATAACTTTGTCGGCAGTTTTTTGCGCCTCCTCAATTAATTTCAAATGGCCGGCATGTAAATTGCCCATGGTCGGCACGAATGCCAGGGTTTTCGATGCCTGCCGCCAGTCGGCGAGTTGATCCCGCAAGCTGTCAATCGATCTACAAATCTGCATTAGGAATAGCTTTGTTCCAGGGTTGGAAAGCGTTTTTCTTTCACGGCAAGATGGAAATCGGCCAAAGCTCCGGCTATTGAACCGGCATCGGTTAAAAAGTCTTTGGAGAATTTGGCGTATTTGCGTGTGCCGATATTGAGCATGTCGTAAATCACCAGCACTTGCCCGTCACAATCAATGCCCGCTCCGATGCCGATGACCGGTACTTTAAGCTGCCGGCTAATGTTACGCCCCAAGTCTGCCGGCACGCATTCCAAGACCAACAGGCTGATGCCGGCGCGTTCCAGGGCGAGGGCATCGTGCAAGATGTTTTCGGCTTCCGGAATGGATTTGCCTTGAACCGAATAGCGGCCCAGTTGATTGATGGATTGCGGCAGCAATCCCAAGTGGCCGCATACGGAAATGCCCCGGCTGGTCAGAAACTCCACGCAGTCGAGCCGGGCGCCTTCCAGCTTGACCACCTGGGCACCGCCTTCTCGGATCAAGCGGGCGGCGCTTTGTGCCGCTTCTAACGGGGTTGGGTAAGTCATAAACGGCAAATCGGCAATAATCAGCGCGCGCTGCCGGGCATTAGCCACGCAGCGGGTGTGGTAAACCATGTCGGATAAGCTGACCGGCAAGGTTGAATCGTGGCCTTGAATCACCATGCCTAGCGAATCCCCGACTAAAATTACATCAATCCCGGCTTGCTCGATCATGGCGCTGAAACTGGCGTCGTAAGCCGTCAAGCAGCTGATTTTCTCGCCGCGTTGTTTCATGGCCAGTAAATCGAGGGTATTGAGCGCGGTTACCGGTTTTTTAGAGGAATCGTCAGCCATTTCAGGTCAGTTTTTTCAGTTGGTCGGTTGGGCATTGCGCCAATATATCGGCGATTTTACCTTTGCCGGGTATGATCAGTTCGGGCGCGATTTCATAGAGCGGACACAGCACAAAAGCCCGTTCGGTGAGACCGGGGTGCGGTATGGTCAATTCAGGAACCGACATTTCAAGCGGGCCGTACAGCAGTATATCCAAATCCAATGTGCGCGCACCCCAGCGGCAAGTGCGCACGCGACCGTGTTCGCTTTCGATGGTTTGCAGGCTGGCAAGCAGGGTTAGTGGCGGCAAACCGGTCGTCACTGCCATGACGGCATTGACGTAATCCGGTTGATCCTGCGGACCCATGGGTGGATTGAGGTATAGGCTGGAAAAACTAACTTCCTCAACTAGCGGCAGTACCGAAATGGCTAAGCGCGCGGATTTGAGTTGTTCCACCGGTCGGTCCAGATTGCTTCCTAAGCCAATGAAGACAAGCTCGTGTCCGGGTTTAAGGTTGGGAGTAACCATCTCGAATTAACTGTCTGGTGCGTTATGTTCAACGCTTCCCGAGGCCGGTTCGGCTTTCCGGGCCGGTTTTCTACGATTGGGGCGTTTTGCTTTGCTTCGTGCCGGACGGCTCATTTTGCGCTGCTCGGCTTCATCGGCGAGCTGGTAACGTTGCCACCAGCCGGCAAGTTCGGCATCGGCGCCGCCGGTTTCCGCCCTGAGTGCGTAAAAGTCATAAGCCGCGCGGAATTTCGGATGAGTCAATAAGCGGGCGGGTTTGCTGCCAGTGCGGAATTTGAATTTAGGCTGTAGCGACCAGACTTCCCGCATCGCTATACTGATATGGCGTGGGAAGGCGGTAGAACGGACTTGAATAGTCAGCACTTCATTCATGGCTTCCTGAAAAGCCATGTGATCATTCAGGCCGGCTTCAATTTTAGCATTGGCTTTAACTATCAGAGGCTCCCACAACAACGCCGCCAGCAGAAAATAAGCGGTTACGGTTTTTCCGCCCGCTATTCGTCGATCGGAATTTTCCAGGGCTTTAATGATGAACAGTTTGGGAAAACCGTTTTGCTCTATCGCCAGACTGGTTTCGGTTTGCGGAAACAAGGTTTTGAACAATTGGTAATGCCTAAGCATTTCAAAAGTTTGCAGGCCGTAGCCCGACAAAAATAACTTCAGGGTTTCATCAAACAGTCTGGCCGGCGGTATGCTGTTGAGTAGATCAGCGCAGAGAAGGATGGCATTTTTGCTGGCCGGTTCGATATTAAAGCCCAGTTTTACGGCAAAACGCACGGCGCGCAGCATGCGCACCGGATCTTCCCGGAAGCGGGTTTCCGGATCGCCGATAAGCCGCAGTGTACCGGTTTTATGGTCTTCCATGCCGCCGGTGTAATCAACTACGGAAAAATCCTTGATATTGTAATACAGGGCATTAACCGTAAAGTCGCGCCGCCAGACATCTTCATCGATGCTGCCGTAAACGTTGTCGCGCAGAAGCCGGCCTTCATCATTCTGCACGGGTTGGTCGCCATCGGCTTCGCCGGCGCCACGGAACGTGGCCACCTCAATAATCTCGCTGCCGAAATGCACATGCGCCAGCCGGAAACGCCGGCCGATTAAGCGGCAATTGCGGAAAACCCGGCGAACCTGATCGGTTCGGCATTGGTCACCACATCGAAATCCTTGGGTTCGCGGCCTAACAGTAAATCACGCACGCAGCCGCCGACCAAATAGGCGTCATAGCCGGATTTTTGCAGTCGGTATAGAACCTTAAGCGCGTTGTCACTAATTTGCGAACGGGAAATAGTGTGCTCGGCGCGCTGATAAATTCTAGGCTTTCCCGCATCCGAAGAATGGTTAGCCTTGCTAGAGCGGATGAGATTCTTAAAAAAATTTAAAATAGCGTTTAACCTGATAAGTCGTGAAGTAAATAAACCGGCTCATAATACCATTACACGTTGTCTCAACCCAATTGCCGGCCGCGTTTTCTTTTACAATGCCTTTTTTATTATAGTAAAATTGACACGATGATTTTGCATCCACTCAATTGAAAAATTGAAACCGGAATCAGGCAATTTTCAAATAAAAATAATGTGCGCCTAGACAAGTTAGGTGAGGTGGAAGTGTTATGTACAAAAAAATTCTCAATGGTTTTGTCGATTATCCTATTTTGACGGCTTTGTTTGTGACGGATTTCGGCATTTTGCTGTTTCATAGACCGCCTTTTTTGTTTTCTTTGCTGATGTTGGGCGGATTGATGGCTTATGGCATGTACATGGGGCAAAAGCTGTCTTTGTTCAAAGACTGATTTGGCATCCCTGCCAACAGTCAAAAAAACCAATCCAAGTGGTGATGCCGGGCTGGTATCACCAGGCTTTGCCCGCCGCCTTGCCGCAGCAATTTACGATTTCATTTTATTGCTGGCGATACTGTTTGCGGCTACCGCGGTCATTCTGCCGCTAAATCGCGGACAAGCTTTTACGTCCTCTCAATTTTATTACCCGCTTTATTTGTTTTTAGTTAGCGCTGTGTTCTATGTCTGGTTTTGGACGCATGGCGGGCAGACGCTGGGTCTGAAGGCCTGGCATTTGATTGTGCTGACCGACCGGCAACAACCGTTGAGCCGGCGGCAAGCGCTAGTCCGCTTTCTGGGGGCTTGTCTGTCTTGGGCTTGCTGCGGATTGGGCGTGCTTTGGATGGTCTTCGATAAAGACCGTAAAACCTGGCACGACCGCTGGTCCGGAACTACGGTTTACCTTAAAACGCCGAATTCGCGCAGCTGATTGCCAGTTGTCTTAAAACTGGTAGACTGGCGGTTTTAAGCCCCCCGTAGATACCGAGATATTTTAAGGACCGTCATGAGCAATCCATTATTAGTTGATGCACAACTACCGTTGTTTTCCCGTATCAAACCCGAGCACGTGGTGCCGGCAATTGACCAGCTTTTGGCCGATGCCCGGCAAACTGTCGCCGATTGTTTGCAAGCTTCGGAATACACCTGGGATAATCTGGTAGAACCCATTCAAATTGCCGAAGACCGCTTAAGCCGGGCTTGGTCGCCGGTAGGCCACATGAATTCGGTGGTCAATAATGATGAGTTACGCGAAGCTTACAATGCCTGCCTGCCCAAGTTGAGTGACTACGCCACCGAAATGGGTCAAAACGAAGCCTTGTTCAAAGCTTATCAAGCGCTCGCGGCCAGCCCGGCCTATGCCGATTATGACAAGGCTCAGCGCAAAATCATCGAAAACAGCTTACGGGATTTTGAATTATCCGGCATCGCGCTGGATGCGGCAAAAAAGCAGCGTTATAAAGAAATCAGTCAGGAACTATCCCATCTCGCCAGCAAATTCGAAGAAAACCTGCTCGATGCCACCAATGCCTGGAGCAAGCTGATAACCGACGAAAGCGACTTGGCCGGCTTACCCGCTTCCGCTCTGGCGCAAGCCAAACAAACCGCAGACAGCCAGGGGCAACAAGGCTGGATGATTAGCTTGCAGTTTCCATCCTATCTGGCGGTGATGACCTATGCCGATAACCGGGCCTTGCGCCGCGAGCATTATGAAGCGTTTGCTACCCGCGCATCCGACCAGGGTCCGAATGCCTGGCGCTGGGACAACAGCCAGATTATGGAAACGACCTTGGCGTTACGTCACGAAAAAGCGCAGCTTTTAGGTTTTATCAACTATGCCGAATTGTCGCTGTCCACCAAAATGGCCGATAAAGCCGAGGATGTCGTCGGCTTTCTGGAACGGCTGGCGGATAATTCCTGGCGTCAGGCGCGTAAGGATCTGGCGGATTTGCGCGAGTTTGCCAAAAAACAGGGCTTGAATGATTTACAGCCCTGGGACATCAGCTATTACGCTGAAAAAATGCGCCAGCACGATTACCAGCTCTCGCAAGAGGAAGTTAAAGCCTATTTTCCAATCACTCGCGTGCTGCCAGGGCTTTTTGCCGTTGTGGAAAAACTTTACGGTTTACAGATTAACGAAATCAACAATTTTGACAGCTGGCACCCGGACGTACAGTTCTTTGAAATTTACGATAAAGATAATCACATACGCGGCCAATTCTATATCGACTTGTACGCACGCCCCAAAAAACGTGGTGGCGCCTGGATGGATGATTGTGCCGGCCGCTTTAAACGAAGTGACGGCCGACTGCAGATTCCGGTGGCATACCTGACCTGTAACTTTACCCCGGCAACCGGAGACGAGCCGGCTTTGCTGACCCATGACGAAGTCACAACCTTGTTCCACGAATTCGGCCATGGCCTGCATCACATGTTGACTCGGGTGGATCATTTGGGGGTTTCCGGAATTAACGGCGTGCAATGGGATGCCGTCGAGCTGCCCAGCCAGTTTATGGAAAACTGGTGTTGGGAAAAAGAGGCGTTAGCGTTAATGTCAGGCCATTATCAGACCGGAGACGCCTTACCGGACAGTCTGTTCGATAAAATGATGGCGGCCAAAAACTTCCAGGCCGGCATGATGATGGTGCGGCAACTGGAATTCAGCTTGTTCGATTTTAGAATTCACCTGGAATACGATCCTAAAAAAGGCGGCCGTATTTACGACATACTGGAACAAGTCAGAAATCAGGTCTCTGTCGTGCGTCCGCCTAAATTCAACCGTTTTGCCCACAGCTTCTCACATATATTCGCCGGCGGCTATGCGGCCGGTTATTACAGCTACAAATGGGCGGAAGTCTTGTCTAGCGATGCTTTCTCATTATTTGAAGAAAACGGTATTTTCCATCGTCCGACCGGCGAAGCCTTTTTATATAACATTCTTGAACAAGGCGGCAGTGAAGACGCCATGACCTTGTTCAAAAACTTCCGCGGCCGCGAACCGGAGATTGATGCTTTGTTAAGGCATAACGGGATCGCTGCTTGATAAAGATCGCGCAAAAGAGCAACTAAAAGTAATAAAGAAAAATTGGAGTCAACTTCTAAGGTGCATTCTCAAACAAGGCCCTAGGCGTAATTAGCGTAATCGTACGCATGTTGAAGCGGCAATATTCCTCCGATTACGCTATCGCTAATCGGAGTTACAGAGCTGAATAGATTGCAAAGTCAGCTATCGCGGGAGGAGTTACAAAAGCGACCGTGAAGGTTATCATCATTTACTTGAAAAAACGTTAACCCTATAGCTGATCGGCCATATAATTTTTCATGGTATACGAATGGGATGAAAATAAAGCAGCAACCAACCTGTTGAAGCAGGGTGTTTCTTTTGAGGAAGCAAAAACGGTTTTCGATGATCCGTTGTATGTGGATTTCTATGATCCCGACCATTCCTACGGGGAACATCGTTTTATCCTGCTGGGTCTGTCGGCGCAAGGGCGGTTGTTGTTCGTTTCCTATATGGAGCTTAACAACACCATTCGTTTAATTAGTGCAAGGGAAGTAACACCTTCGGAGCGTAAAGCATATGAACAAAATTGAAGCAGAAGACGAATTACGGCAAGAATACGATGTACAAAATTTGCAAGTCAGAAAGCTAGGGCCGGGACGCAAAAAATTTTGCGATACGGTTCGTTTAGAGCCTGACGTAATAGCCGCATTCCCAAATGCAGAGGCAGTCAACGAGGCGTTGCGATATTTAATCGAGGTAGCCAAACGTTCAACCAGCCAATCTCAACGCTCCAACGAACTCCGCTAACGTTCAGCTGCTGAGCTTTGCGTTGGGCATCTTTATTCCACAGGAACTTATCAATGGGCGCAAAAACTTGGATGCTTGTGTTTTCTGACTCTAACGCGCGCGACGCGCTCGGGGCGAAGCCGTCATTGGATAGAGAGGCAACCCAGAAGCTGGCCGACACACTTTTCCCGGGTGAGAAGCTTAAGCCAATTGGGGACGGTGATCTTTCCTATACATGTCCTCCATACGATGAGATACATATAGGCTGTTTTCCTGGGGTATCGGTTGTCGCTGCCAAAGAATTCGGCATAGACTACCCATCAAAGCTGCACCAGCGGTTCATCGCCGCTGGCGGCAACGGAACGGTCACGCTTCACGCCATGCACAGCGTAGTTGATTGGTTTGCGTATGCGACCTGGGCAAACGGAAAACTAGTGCGTTCCCTGAGCCTGTCTCCGGATAGCGGCATCATGGAAGACATCGGACAACACCTTCCTTTTGAAGAACCGTACTGGTCTGGAGCGCATCCCGCAGTTGATGACGAAGAAGACGCCTACCCTTTCCCGTTTCACCCATTGGAACTTGGGGAGGCAACTTTGAAAGAGCAGTTCGGCTACCAACTTGAGGGTTATATAGATGCCTCACTGCTTGAACCTGAGTCGATTCCGTTGGTTCGCTACAAACGTTCCCGTACTCCGTGGTGGAAGTTCTGGTGACGAGGCCCGGCCCATCATTCCACCGTACCTTGCGCATAAAGCAGCGCAAGGTAATTAAATTCAGACGTTAGCCCAAGGGTGGGCAGGCTTTTTTGCCCACCTTTAAGAGATTTATTTGGTGATTGTTTGGCTTTGGTTGTTATTTACAAGCTTAAGAAGTCGGTCAAAGCGACGCACTGCCCGTTGGCGGTTATCGTGATCCAAATGTGGGCTACCCATCAATCCAAAGGGTCTTGTGCATAAAGCTGTGCAA
>PERF01000046.1 GCA_002928495.1 Methylobacter sp.
TTCGTCGAACAACTCGAAGGCGAATGGGACGACAGCGTGATGGAACCTGTCAAAGACACGCCGGACACCGTGCGCGCCTTACCGGGCGATCCGGTACCGCGCTCAGGGGTTTGGTACACACCTGCGCTGTCGGGCGCGAATGCTTTTCTGCGTTTGGAATCAGGCCAGGCGCTCCCCGACCGGCAATACACCGACTGGGGCCAAGTCATCTGGTATTGGTTGCCGGAGTATCAAAACCGCTAACGCATTATAGATTTGCGCCCTCTGAAGATTTAAATTTTACAAGGCGCATCCTTCCCGTTTTTAAAAACACATCTCCCAAGCCATAAAACCTCGCCGCAGTTCACCGAAGGCGACATCGACCGCCCGCTGATTACCGGGGCATGGTTCATCGGCCAGGGCGAAGGCGGCGTGGCACGGCCGCCGCGCAGTAGGGCATACGCAGTATAGAATTCGGCAGTTCGGGTTACAACCCTTTGTTGTTCGACGATATAGCCCGAACATGGCACTCCCCGGAATGCAAAACAGGGTATTACAAGGCTTAAAAACCCTAAACTGGTGTCTTTTCCAAGTTGCTTTAAACTTAGGGCTGGTCATCAGTCTTAAATAAAAAACTCACGTAATTAGCTTGCTAAAAGCGGCCTAGTGGAGGGTACCTAACCATGATGAATACACTTTATATTGTTTGGCGTGATGAAAACAACATAGGCATACCGATTATAGACGAACAACATCGTGCAGCCGTAGCCACTATTAATTCGTTGCATTACTTCATCCAGGAAGGTTGGGGCTTAGAGGCGCTTAAACCGACTTTGCAAATTGTTAAATTCAACTTCATGTTTCATTTAAAAACGGAAGAAGGCATCTTAGCCAAAGCCGAGTTTCCCGGGATTCATGATCAAACAGCGTATCAAAAGGAGTTTTCGTATCGAATCGATGCCGCCGCACGCGAAGCTTTAGCGTACAGAGAACCGGAACTGTTGCTGAAATTTTTAAAAAACTGGTGGCTTGATCATGTAAATAAAGATCATATGGGGTATGCAGGTTATTTGCATGGTAAAAAATAATCTTGGCTTGCCATGCCGACTTTCGTGCAGATTAATTACTCCGCTATCAGTTGATCGCCCAACCTGATTATGCCGCTGCCGATGACTTGCGCGGTCAGCCCGCCGTGGCCGCGCATGGCGTTATAACCGCCCGGGCCCAACAGGTGTTCCATGCGTGAACACGGGTGACAAAGCCCGGTGGCGGCAAACTCGGCGGCACCGATACGAAAACGCCGGTCCTTAAGCGCCAATAAGTTAATACCTTTGATAACCAGATTGCGGCGCAACAAGTCGGGAGTGACGCTTTTGCCGGTGAGCGCGGAAATTACCGCCAAGTGTTCCCATTGCATCAAGCTGACTTGGCGTTTGCCGTTGCTACCTTGGTAGCGATCGCCATCAAGGCCGTAAGCGGTATCGGCTAACACGTCGGCAACGCTCAACATGGCTTGACCTCTGCCGGGTCTTAAGCCTATCCAGACCAGTTCGCCCGGCCTTGGGAACTGCCGGATCAACTCCGGGACGGAATTAGCGCGGGCTGAACACATGTTGCAGTTTTGCGATGATGGCCTTGAGCATGGGCTGTTGACGCCGGATACTTGCGCACAGTTCGAATTGTTTGACGGCGCGCTGCAAATTTTGCTCCGGCCGGCTGACTTTAAAATAGATATTGCCTTGAAGGTAGTCGGAGTAAAACCTAAGGCCCAATTCAAACGGTATCAATTCGATTGCCGCATACAAATACGCATAATCCTCCGGGCTGAAAAAGCCGTGAGCCTCTTCCAGATAGCCCTCCAGCAATATGCCGGCAATGTTCAAATCAAAACTTTCGCCGGTGCTGTCTGCCGTTGTACTTTGGCAGCACGAACGCAAACAGTCGCCGATGTCGTAATGCACCAGGCCGGGTTTGACGGTATCCAGGTCAATCAAGCTCACTACGCGGCGGGCGTGGCGGTCAAACAGAAAATTATTCAGCTTAGGATCGCCGTGAATCACCCGTAGTTTTAATAAACCTTGGTGTTTGGCGTGTTCCAGGCTATTGGCGGCGGGCGCCAGTTGCTCGATAAAGTCCCGGCAATACTGGTTTTCCGGCGAAGTTCCCGATTGCTGCCGGCGCAAATAATGCGGTAATGCTGTAAATACTCCGGCGTAATATGAAATCCCGGCAAGGTGTCATGCAGTGATGCCGGCTCCAGATCATGGCACAACCGATGAAAATGTCCCAGCGCAAAGCCCGCCTGCCGGGCGTGCTCGGGCGTTTCCACGGCTTCCAGGCTCAGTGTGTCGGCAACAAACGCTTGCGCCCGCCAATAACCGCTTCCGGCATCATGCACCCAGGGTTGGCCGTTGGCGCTGAGTAAAGCGGGAATAGTAAGTTTGACGGTTTGCGATGATTTATTCAGATGCGCTTGCAGCCTAGCCAGATTTTCCATAATCAGCGGCGGCTTGGGAAAAACCTGATGGTTTATACGTTGTAATACAAAGCTATGCCGATGCGTATCAACCCGGTAGGTATCGTTAATCAGGCCATTGCCCAACGGGGTGATCGATTGCAGTGTATGGCCCGGAACAAAACGTCCGGCGATTTCAAACAGTGCATCCACCGGTTTAAGCGCTTCAGGCCGCCATGGCCTGCAAAGCGGCCGTCAACTGCCGCAAGGCTTGACCTCGGTGGCTGAGGGCATTTTTGCGCTCAGGCGTAAGCTCGGCTGCCGAGCAATTTTCCGAGGCCACCCAAAACACCGGATCGTAGCCAAAGCCGTTGCGTCCCGCGGGCTGATCCAAAATCCGCCCTTCCCAACTGCCTTGGGCAATCACCGGACAAGGATCGTCGGCGTAGGCCATAAACACCAGCACGCAAATAAAGCGCGCGCTTCGTTGCGCATGCGGCACGTCGTGCAAGGCATGCAGTAGTTTGCTGATATTGGCTTCGGAATTGGCACCGATGCCGGCATAACGCGCCGACAACACGCCGGGCGCACCGCCCAAGGCATCGACTACCAAGCCGGAATCATCGGCGATAGCCGGTAGCCGGCATTGGCGGGCGGCGCTGCGGGCTTTGAGAATGGCGTTCTCGATAAACGTGGTACTGGTTTCCTCACATTCTTCAACACCCAAATCAGCTTGTGCGATGATGCGGCTGCCTGCCAGCAAAGCTTGCAATTCCTTGATTTTGCCGGCATTACCGCTAGCCAGCACGATGTCTTGAGTCGCTAATGCGATCATGGCTTTAGTCTTTGTGGTTTAACAAAGCGGCACGTTGTTTGTCCAGCAGTTGATGGATGCCTTGCTCGGCCAGCGCTAGCATGGCGGTAAGCTCTTCTTTTCTAAAGGCGTGGCCTTCGGCGGTGCCTTGTATTTCAATAAACGCGGCGGCATCGTTCATCACCACGTTCATATCGGTTTCGGCATTGCTGTCTTCAGCATAATCCAAATCCAGCACGGCGATGCCATTATAAATGCCTACCGACACCGAAGCGACTTGGCCGTAAATCGGATTGGCCTTAATTTGCTTGCGCGCAAGCATTTTATTGACCGCCAGTGATAATGCGACAAAACCGCCGGTAATCGAGGCAGTGCGCGTGCCGCCGTCGGCTTGCAAGACGTCGCAATCTATGGTTAGCGTATTTTCGCCCAAGGCTTTTAAATCCACTGCCGCTCGTAATGAACGCCCGATCAAGCGCTGGATTTCCATGGTGCGGCCGCCTTGTTTGCCGCTGCTGGCTTCGCGGCCCATACGGCTGTGCGTGGAACGTGGCAACATCCCGTATTCGGCGGTTACCCAGCCCTCGCCTTTGCCTTTTAAAAAGCGCGGCACTTGGGTTTCCACGCTGGCGGTGCATAACACGCGGGTGTCGCCAAATTCGACCAGTACCGAACCTTCGGCATGTTTGGTATAGCCGCAGGTGAATTTAATATCGCGTAACTGGTCCGGATTGCGTCCGCTTGGTCTCATAGTAGTTTCACCACAATCAAAATTGCCACAGTATAACCGATCTCCCAAACCGGAGTTTTGATTATCCGTTTAACAGTGCTTGTTGCAGTTCCGCCACGGATTGCGGACGGTTTTCCGGCTGCAACTGCATGGCCCAGTCCACGGCTTTCAGCAAGGCTTCGGGGTATTTGCGCTTAAACGCCTTAACTGCGGGTGTCAAGGTGTCGTGTTTAAACCGCTGTGTGGAGGGAATCGGCGATTTGCATTCCAGACAAGCGCGCATGCTGGCGCCGATGGCATAAATATCGGTGGCCGGGTTTAAGTGACTGTTCATGATGTGTTGTTCCACTGGCGAAAAGCCTTTGGTTAACACCTTACCCTGGCGGCTGAGTTTGGGATTGGGATAGCTCTGAATGGCGCCGAAATCCAGCAGCAGCGCATCGTTACCCGGCCGCACCAAAATGTTGGCGGGCTTGATGTCCAAATGCAGATAATGATGGTCATGGATATGCCCGACTCCCGCCAGCAGGCTCCCGAACAAAGTCAGCATGAAGGCCTCGGTCACCGGCAGCAGTTTTTTACTGAGCACTTTATCCAGGGTAATGCCGTAATCGTAAGTCATCACCATGTAAGCGGTGGAATTTGCACCGAAAAAGTTAATGACTTCCACGATATTCGGATGCTTGAGCGTAGCCAGCACTTTGGCTTCTTCGAAAAACAACGCGCGGCCGTGGCGGAACAAAGCTTGGGAGTCCTCATTGTTGGCAACCACAATATTGTTCCAAGTTCGGTGCGCCAGCTTACGCGGCAAGTATTCTTTAATCGCCACCTGGAATTGGTCGTGTAGCTGGCGGCCCAGGTAGACCGAACTAAATCCTCCATGCGCCAGCTCCCGCTCGATCATATACTGGTCTATAATGGTGCCCGATTGTAGGTAATTCCATTCTTTGGGGTAAGTTTCCGGATCGTAATATTCGGTCATAAGCGCGCTTATCGAAATTTCCCTCAAAATTATAGGCGAAAAACATGATAAGAAGCATGACAGCGTTCGCTAACTCTGAGGCGGAAATCAGCGGACTGACCTTAATTTGCGAGCTACGCTCGGTAAATCACCGCTATTGTGACATCAGTTTTAAAATTCCTGAGCGGTTACGCTTTGCCGAAAGCGAATTAAGAGCACAAATCAGCGACCAGCTCAAACGCGGCAAAATCGAATGTTCACTCAGTTTTAAAAAACTCGGCCAGGGCCAAGCCCTTGTTATCAATCCGGAGGCGGTGGAGGCTTTATTGGCAGCCACCCGACAGATCGAGCAGCGCATGCAGGCCGCGTTGGCGTTTTCCGCTTTGGACGTTTTAGCGTTTCCGGGTGTGCAGCAAGAGCAGGAAGTCGACAAAGAGGCTCTGACGCAAGGCCTTAACCAACTGGTCAAACACGCGCTGTCCGGCCATATTGCCGCCCGCGAACGCGAAGGCGCGCAACTGAAAAGCCTTATCGATACCCGTTGCCAAACCATGCAAACGCTGGTGCAACAAGCCCGCCTGCGCTTGCCCGACGTATTGGACGCAATCCGCCAGAAGTTAAATGCCCGCATCAAAGAGCTGTCCGCCGAGCCCAATTTCGACCGGTTGGAGCAGGAACTGGTTTATCTGGCGCAAAAACTCGATGTAGCCGAGGAACTGGACCGGCTTGAAGCTCATATCCGCGAAATTCTGGCCACCCTGACCAAAGCCGATGCCGTTGGCCGCCGCCTGGATTTTTTGATGCAGGAACTCAACCGCGAAGCTAACACACTAAGCTCAAAATCCGCCGATTTTGAAATGACCCAAATTGCTATCGAACTTAAAGTGCTGATCGAGCAGATGCGCGAACAAGTGCAGAATATTGAATGAATTTTAAGAATTAGTCGTCTTAACTCGTTTCTTGCAGATTTTTATAGGGAAAATTCAAGTATTTTACCTATAAACAATAAGTTGGGTTATTTTCATGGTCGACTAAATAAGATTTGTGGGCCACAGGGTATACCATTTCATTAATACGAAGTACCGGTATACCCTTCAAAAACAAGACCGCTTTAATGCATTGAATGCTGCGGAGGCGTTTTCATAACATCTTGCCGTTGCAGAACGTATTTGTCCGCAAGTTTACCGGTATGGGTGTTGCCGCTGTCGTCGAGTTGGATCAAATTGTCGCCGTCAATTTGGTAATAATGCTTGGTAGAGCCGTTACGCGAGGTCAGCACCAGGATCTGGTTGTCGCCGCGTTCAAATTTGCCTTTTTCGACAAATTCGCGGTTGGAACGGCCGATGTATTGGGTCATCAGTAAATACGTGTTGTTTTGGTTGAAAGCCAGTGTGGTTTTTACGCCTTTGCAATCTTCGCAAGGGGTGAAGCCGTTATAAATGCCGGGCCAAATTTTTGCTCCATCGGCGGAAGACTCTGCCTGGCTAAAGCCGCTGATCAAGGCCAGGGAAAACAATGATAACAAGCGGAATAATAAAAGGTTTGGTATATTTTTCATGGTAAGCCCCTATTGTTATTGTTATAAAAGCTGCAGATTACCACGCATCGGCAAATTTGCAATTTGCCGGACTTGATTTTTAAGTTTTTCCGGGGGGAATGGCGAACGGGTCAGAACCCGCCCGCCAAGTTTAAAATGGGGCTAGCAGCCTTTGACGGTTTTGCCGGCGTTATATTGCCACGTTTTGTGCCGGTGGGATTTGCAGCGGTCTAGCAGCATTGCTAAAACACTGATTACCAGTAAGGCAATCGCGGTGAAGAATAAGTCGGTATGCGAGGCGTTATCTTTGCCGGTTATCAATGTTAAAAATCCCAGGCAAATGTAACCTGTCATTGGATACACCGCCAGCGGAATTTGGGGTTGAGTTTCTGTGTGTTCCGGGTTGGGATTGCGCTTTATGAATAGCCACATCAAGGGGGCACAAAGCAACATTGAGATTAGGGCTAGCAAACCTGAGTGGATGTAGCTCGTTTCACTGTTACGGGTAAATAGGAATAAAGCTATAAAAACGATACTATTGAGTCCAGCCCAAACCGTAAAATTTTTTTTCAACATAAAAAATCTCCCGTTCACTGATAATAATTGTGCATGGAAACGTCATTACGGCGCTCTAGTGCCAGATTCTCACCTGCTTTGCTTAAATTTATATTTAGCCGTAGAAAATTCTCCAGTACCTAAAAACCCTGAGCTGGCCAGCACTGATTACGGTAACCGGGTAGTTGCGGAAAGTGTTATTGTATAGTCCATTGTTATTACTAAAATGATAGCTATTATCTATAAGTTGGGCTTAGCATGAACTTACGGGATTTACATTATTTGATTGCCGTGGCGGATTTGCGCAGCTTTGTGCAAGCGGCCGAGCGTTGTTTTATCAGCCAGCCGACGCTGAGCATGCAAATCAAAAAGATGGAAGACACCTTAGGCGTGCAGATTTTTGAACGCACCAATAAAAAAGTACTGCCAACCGAGTTGGGCGAAAAAATCATCGCTTCCGCCCGGCGGATACTCAAGGAAGTCGATAACATCAAAGAACTGGCCGAAACCGCGCAAGACCCCATGGCCGGTAATTTGCGGCTGGGTGCATTTCCGACTTTATCGACATATATTTTCCCGCAATTGGTGCCCTTGATTACCCAAACCATGCCGCGTATACGCTTGATTCTGGTTGAGGAAAAAACCGACGCGTTGTTGCACCAGTTGAGAACCGGACAAATGGATGCCGCCTTACTGGCCATGCCGGTGTTGGATGATTTTCTGGAGACCCAAACCTTATTCAACGACGAGTTTTTTCTTGCCGTGGCAGCAGCCCATCCGTTGGCGGGCAAAGGTCGGATCAGACAGGCCGATCTGGCCGGACAGCAGCTTTTATTGCTGGATGAAGGCCATTGCCTGCGCGGCCATGCTTTGCAAATTTGCCACGCCAATCAGGCGGAAGAACAGCAGGATGTCCGGGCGACCGGGCTGGAAACCTTGAGGCAGATGGTGCGCGCCGGAACCGGCATCACTTTTATGCCTCGCATTGCCTTGAAACCAGACGACGAAGGCATCGTTTATCTACCCTTCGACGCGCCGGCGCCGGGCCGCAACATAGGGCTGGTGTGGCGCAAAACCACTGCCCGCACGGCCTTGATCCGGCAATTGTACGAACTGATCAAGCAGGCCGAACACCTAGTCAAGCTTGCCAGCAGTTCGGCGGTGGCAAGCGAGGACTTACAGATAATCCGTAACCTCGGTTTTATAAAACGGCCACTTTTTAACGTGCAGGTGTTTGCGTATCGGCGTTTTGATTACCGAAACGCACAAGGCAATCGAGAACAAGCACCAAACCGCCGAAAACTCGTTGGGGTCGGTGGTGGTAATGTCCGCTATCATCGGCCCGATCAGGTAATGAAAACCGACAAAACGCCAAGAGCCGTATATTACCGGCATGACAAACGCCGCCAGGATATAAGCCAGGGAATGCAAGCCCCAAGTGAAATGAAACAACCATTCAATAGGCTGGGACAGCAATCCGTTTAAAGGAATTTGCCAGGCAATATGCCAGCTGCCTGAGGTGGAACAAACCACCGGACCGCAAAAGCCTTCTTCAACAATATCGCAGTGCCCGGCCCAGGCAAACGGGTACAGTTTGATCAGCAAGGCGATACTGGAAACCGCGCATAAAGTGTAAACCGTGGTGCGGATTTTGATTTTTACACTTTCGGGGATGAAATACATTGCCACCATGTTGACGAAAAACGGTTGAAACGTCACGTGCAGATAGCCCAAAAGTGTGAGCACCTGATTATTGGGGTTATCGCACAAATCGATGTAAACATAAGTGAACGCCTGTAACAGCTCCATCAAGGCGAAATACGTTAAAGGTATCCATAACTCCCTGGATTCACCTTTGATGGCGACATACGCCGATGTTGCCAGTCCGGCGGCAGCCAAGACACCGGAAGCTTCTCCACTCCAACACATAAAAACAGACCTTTGTAATTATTATTCTGTTGCCTGCAAGTTCCTTTTTAACTTGGCTTAAATTTAACAACAGGGTTAAAACCAAAAACACACGTTGCCGTCCGAGCTAAACCATGCGGCAAACAAGGGCATTATCGCAAAAACCGGCCAAACCGGAAATACCGCTTGGATTAAAATTGTGCGCAGGCATGGTTTACCCCACGGCTTTTATTGCAGATTTCCGGGCCGTTGCCGGTTTGCACCACGGTGACGGGTTAGTTAAGATCGTCTTGAGCCGCTAGCACTGTGCCGCCAGCCTGTAATACGATCAACATGTAATCTTAAGCTTTCTTTGTTACAGCATGTTGACGGAGGCGTTTTTTGCCGGGGCAGCTCTAATTAGCAAATTAGGCGGATAGATTTCCGACACGATGAAATAGGTAATAAGTGTCAAGGTTTGGCGTTTAATATTAAAGTCTTCACAAGCGCTATTGCCGGATGGTTTTCTTAAGGCTACGAAGCACAAATTAAATGAGGATTGGCTTATGTTTAAAACCTTGATCAGTTTGTTTACGGTAGTTTTTTTATCAAACTGCGCGCAACAAGGCGTTAACCGCATTGCGCCGATGGGTTCTCAGCAATGGTTTCTGACAGTTGAACAGCGCGTTAATACCGGTGATAAGCAAGGCCATGGCCCCGATGTTGGGTCTGAAGAATGGAAGTATGTCATCAGCCGTAAATTAGGTATTTACGACGCTGAAGGCCACGGCCCGGATTTAGGCAGTGAGGAATGGCTAAGAGCCGTTCATCGGCATGTCTTTAAAGCTAACCCGGATTAAGAAATGGCAAATCCGCTAGGGTCAAACTCTGTTTAAAACGAATTGCCTAATCTGCTAACCTCAATAAGATGAGCACTCCCATTAACCGCACAGAACTCCCTCATGCCCACTTTACCTAAATTATTTAAAAACTTATATGCGCAAGTCTTATTTGCGATAGCGGCCGGGGCGGTGCTGGGGCATTTTCACCCGGAATCGGCTGTCGCCATGAAGCCATTGGGTGACGGCTTTATCAAATTGATCAAGATGCTGATCGCACCCATTATTTTTTGTACCGTGGTGACCGGCATCGCCGGAGTGCAGGATATGGGTAAAATCGGGCGGGTAGGCGGTAAGGCGCTGCTGTATTTTGAAGTTTTAAGCACACTCGCGCTGATTATAGGCTTACTGGTAGTGCATCTGATCAAACCCGGAGCCGGTATGAATGTTGATGCCGGCACCTTGGATACCCAGGCCTTAAAGGCTTATACCAGCGCAGCGGAACATCGTTCGGTGGCGGAGTTTTTGCTCAACATCATTCCGCAGACCGTGGTGGACGCGTTTGCTCAAGGCGATATTTTGCAGGTACTACTGTTTTCCGTGCTGTTCGGTTTTTCCCTGGCGGCGATGGGGCAGAACGGCTGGCACGTGGCCTCGGCGATTGAAAAAATCGCGCAGGCATTATTCGGCGTGGTGGCGACCATCATGAAACTGGCGCCGCTTGGTGCGTTTGGTGCGATGGCGTTTACTATCGGCAAGTACGGTATCGCTTCGTTATTGCCGCTGGCCAAATTCATGGGCAGTTTTTATTTGTCGTGTTTATTGTTTATTTTTGTGGTTCTCGGGCTGGTAGCGCGCTGGGCGGGGTTCAGTATTATCCGGTTTATCGTGTATATCCGGGAAGAGTTGCTGGTTGTGCTGGGCACTTCATCGTCGGAATCGGTGTTGCCGCGGATAATATTAAAAATGCAGCAACTGGGTTGTTCGAAATCGGTATCAGGATTAGTGATTCCAGCCGGGTATTCGTTTAATTTGGACGGCACCTCGATTTATCTGAGTATGGCAGCGGTTTTTGTGGCGCAAGCCACTAATACGCCCTTGAGCTGGGTTCAGGAAATGACGTTGTTGGGCGTGCTGCTGCTAACATCTAAAGGCGCTTCCGGTGTTACCGGCAGTGGGTTTATCACACTGGCGGCCACGTTGTCGGCTATTCCGAGTATTCCCGTCGGCGGGCTGGCGTTAATCCTGGGGATAGACCGTTTTATGTCGGAAGCCCGTGCCTTAACCAATTTAATCGGCAACGGCGTGGCGGCGGTGGTGATAGCCAAGTGGGAGCATGAACTGTCTAAAGAGCAGCTGGAAACAGCATTAACCCCGGAACATAAGGATTAGCGGCACCAGCGGCATGAGGCCGCCGGTGCCGGGCTTGTGTTTACTCGATGCCTAGTTGACAACGTTATGGCCGCGGCCGCGCATGCAGTTGATAAAGGCCCGCTTATATTGGGCTTCGGATTGCGTGCCTTGTTGGGCTGCGCCACCGAGACCACCAACCGCCGCACCTAAGGCCGCACCTTTGCCGGCATCGCCGGTGATGGCGCCTAACACGGCACCGCCGGCCGCACCGGCTAGTGCGCCTACGCCGGCGCCTTTAGCGGATTCTTTAAGCGTGCCGCCGGAAGCCTGTCCGGCAAGCTGCTGACATTCGGCGGTGTCTTGGTTAATACGGCCAATGTTGCGGTCGTTGTAAGGGTCTATGGTCGGCGACCACCCGGTTTGGCTGGCACAACCGCCGGCTAATAAAGTAGTTAAAATGATTGCAGGGGAAAATTTTTTCATCGTTGATACCTCTTTTTGTTTTTTTAAAGTTTAGCGCGCATTTAATGAATCATGGCTGAACGGTGCGAATTTACTGCAATCTATGATACCAGCCTGCATTTTCAGTTCCCTTAAACCCGTATTTATTCATTATGGCGGAATATTGAAATCCGGCTCTTTTTAAAATCGCCAACTCGGTCACGTAGCGGTAAAATGAAGTAGTTTCAACCCATATTGAATAAGAAAAGCTTATGAACGTTTTTACAAAAAATTTGCTGTTTGTTGTGCTGGCGCTTTCTGTTTTGATGTTTTCATTGTCCGGTTGTTCGGATAGCGAAGATAAGAAACCGGCAGCGGCCGGCACTAACAAAGGCCACAATCCGAACCCTTTCGACCATTCCGACGATATGAAACTGTCCGAGAGCCAAAGAGAAAAATTCGAGAAGCAATTTGCCGAGCAGTGTGTTGAAAGGGAATTGAAAGACTCAACCGACATAGACCGTGACCGGAAACGAGCGGAAATACCTTGCGAATGTATCGCCAAATTTATGACCCGCGATTTAACCGGGGAAGAGGCGGAAAAGTTCCTGGACGAGCACCAAAACGCGCATTCCTTGTCAATCAAATACCAAAATGCGGCTTACCATTGCCTGCAAGCGGTCAATCATCCCAAAGGCCCGCAATTTTCCAAACCGGGTCAGTAAACTATCACCGGCATGCTAAGGTGTCCGCCGTCTTCTCGGGAGACGGCGGTTTAGTTTTGAGCTACTTGGTTAATCAAAACCACATTTTTGCCCGCCAGTTGTTGCAATACCTCAAAACCGTTGCTGAGCACGGTTTTGCTATCAAGTTGGCCGAATTCTCCAGCCAGTTGCTCAAGACAGACTTGCGTCTCCCTACTGTCTTGATCCTGAAGGATTTGCAGTAGGCGGAAGGTCAGCGGAGTCAAGACCAGAAAATTAACATCGTCTTCGAGGTCGCGGTAAACCAGAATAAACGTTGGCTGCTCAGGTGGACTCAAGGGCACGTTGCCGGGGCCTATAGTTTGCACCGGATAGCGGTAAGCCAAGGGCCAGGCCAGTGGCGACAAGGTTAGTAGCTTGCCGGATACATCGGTTTCGGTATTGCCGGGAACGGTATCCGGGGCGATAGACAAAGCCATTTCTACCCATTCATAGTGGGCTAGTTCAAGCAGGAACGGATAGTCGTCCGGGCTTTGGCGTTGGTTTTGCAGGTAAGCTAAAAATTCTTCAGGAATTTCAGAAAAATAAGGCGATTCGCAGCGGTGTTTGAGCAAAAAATCCTGAGTTAAAGCGTGCCATTGCCGGTCGGTGTGCAAACTTCTGAGCACCGGAAAATTGCTGCTTAAAAAATTTTCCACATTTGTGAAAATCAGCTCCCGGTACATGGCCATGCGTTCGGCTTTGACTTCCGAAGGTGCCGGGTTATGCTGAGGATCGCGTATATAGGCAGCAAATTCCGCTTGCTTGGCTTTAAAATCGACGGCCATGACTTTAAGCCGATTGCTTTTGATGCCGGATAGTCCAGGCGTTTTGAATAGTGCTGATAGTGGCGGTTTCCCTGAGTAATTCAGCCAGCGACGGGATGTTAAAATCGCGTTCCAGTAAAGTCGGGAAAACGCCGAATAATTCATAAGCTTTGGCGAGCAGTTTCCAGACCGGGTCTATAACTTCATCGCCGTGGGTATCGACCAGAAAATCGTCCGCTTCCACGTAATGCCCGGCAATATGTCCGTAAGCGATGCGCTGGCCGGGAATGGCTTTTAAAAAGTTTTCAGCATCGTAACCGTGGTTGATGCTGTTAACGTAAATATTGTTGATGTCGAGCAGGATATCGCAGTCGGCGGCTTCCACCACAGCATTGAAAAAATCGATTTCCGGCATTTCCTGGCCCGGCGCGGCATAGTAGGAAACATTCTCGATGGCGATTTTTTGTTCCAGTAATTCTTGCACGCGGCGGATACGCCCGGCAACATGGTACACGGCTGCCTCGGTGAACGGAATCGGCATCAGGTCGTAAAGATGGCCGTCATTGCTGCAATAGCTTAAATGTTCGCTATACAGTTTGATGCCGTGGTCAGCCATCAGTTTTTTTACTGCCAACACCAATTTTTCATCCAACGCGTCGGTGCTGCCCAGGGAAAGCGACAACCCGTGGCAGACAAAGGTTGAACATTCGGTCATGGCACGGAATAGTTTGCCGTATTTGCCGCCAATCGTGATCCAGTTTTCCGGGGCGACTTCGTAGAAATCAATATTTTGCGGCGGTTTTTCCACCAGTTCGGGTAGGAATGAACGCCGTAAACCCAAGCCGGCGCCATAAAGAAGCTGTGTTTGTGCCGCCATGATCATGCCTTGAAGTGGGATAAGGAAGGGCTGTTGCCCTTCCATTTTAACGAAGAACGGATTATTTTTTAGGCTCTTCTTTGTTCATTTGACCGCAGGCACCCTCTTTGCCTTTCATCATCTCGCCGCAGGCACCTTCCATGCCTTTTTTCATTTTGCCGTTTTCCATCATGCCACCGCATTTGCCTTCACCGCATTTGCCTTCACCGCATTTAGCTTCGGCGTTTTTGTCGCCGGCTTTAGGTTTAGCGCTGGCGCAAGTGCCCTCGTCCATTTTGTTGTTCAGAGATTTGCCTTTCATCATGCCACCGCATTTGCCTTCGCCGCAAGCCCCTTCTTTGGGCTTGGCTGCACCGGTATCGTGGGTTTCAGCCAATTGCATATAACCGCTGCTAAGCTCAGTCATGCCGAAAGGATTGACTTCCGCGTGGGCGGCAGTCATTGCCAACGTTGAAAGCACAGCGCTGCCCATGGCGGCGGCTAAGGGAGTTTTGTTGATTTTTTTCATAAATTAAAGCTCCTGATTGTGTTTAGCGATAAATAATTTATCGTTGTTAATAGTACCAAAGCTAACTGAATATGAGATGAATTTTCTTAAAACTGCATTATGTATTACAGCATAATTTTGTCTTTAAATTCACAAAGTTCTTTAATTACACAGGTTTGGCATTTGGGGTTTCGGGCCATACAAGTATACCGGCCGTGCAAAATAAGTAGATGGTGGGCCGCTTGTTTATGTTGCCTGGGCACAGTTTTATCAAGCTTTGTTTCCACGTCCAGCACATTTTTGCCGGGGGCAAGCCCGGTTCGGTTGGACACCCGGAAAATATGAGTATCAACGGCAATGGTTGGCTGGCCGAAAGCGGTATTGAGGATAACATTGGCGGTTTTTCGGCCTACGCCGGCCAGAGCTTGCAGTTGTTCGCGGGTTTGCGGCACCTCGCCGTGGTGGTGTTCCAAGAGCTGGCGGCATAAGCTGATGACATTGGCGGCTTTACTGTTATACAGGCCAATGGTCTTGATGTAGTCTTTTAAACCTTCAAGGCCCAGTTCCAGGATGGCTTGGGGGGTATTGGCCACAACGAATAATTTGGCGGTGGCTTTGTTGACGCTTTTATCAGTGGCCTGGGCCGACAAGACCACGGCAATCAAAAGTTCAAAAGCCGAGCTGTAGTTAAGCTCGGTTACCGGCTCCGGAATAGCCTCCGCCAGGCGATCAAAGATTTGCTGGCGCTTGGCGGCGTTCATTAACTGATTTTAGGGCTGATGGCGTTTTTGGCGGCAATCAAAAGTCCCAGGCCGAGAAACGCGCCCGGCGGCAAGATGGCCAGCAGCACGCCGGAATAATCGTTTAGCACATTGATTTGCCAGCTCTTGGCGGTTTCGCCGAACATTAATTCAGCATGCGCGAATAAAGTGCCGTAGCCGATGACTTCACGCAGCGCGCCTAGAACCAACAGCACAAAAGTAAAGCCCAGGCCCATGGCCAGACCGTCCAGCAGGGATTTATCAACGGCATTTTTGGAGGCGAAAGCTTCGGCCCGGCCGATAATGGCGCAGTTGGTGACGATTAATGGGATAAAGATGCCCAGCACTTTGTACAAAGTAAAAAACCAGGCATTCATGATTAGTTCGATGGCGGTCACCACGCAGGCGATCACCAGCACGAACACCGGCAGGCGGATTTCCGGCATGACCAAGTGCCGTAAGCGGGCGATGATGCCGTTGGAGCACACTAAGGTCAATGTGGTGGCCAAGCCCAGACCCAGGCTGTTGATGACGGTGTTGCTGACCGCCAGCAGAGGACACAAGCCCAACAAAGCCACAAACGCCTGGTTGTTATGCCAAAGCCCGTCTTTGATAATTTTTGCGTATTCGGGATTGATCATGGGTTTCCTTTTCTACTGAGCGTCGGAAAAGATGACGGATTGATTGGCGGCGAAATAGTGCAAAGCGTTTTTCACCGCTTTAACAACGGCTCGGGGCGTAATGGTGGCGCCGGTGAATTGGTCGAAACTGCCGCCGTCGCGCTTGACCGCCCAGAGTTTGGGCTCGGGTTGGGCCAGCGATTTGCCGGCAAAAGTTAAAATCCAGTTGGAACGCTCAGCCTCGATATCATCGCCCAAACCCGGCGTTTCTTTGTGCGACACCACGCGCACACCGGCCAGGGTGCCGTCGGTGTGCACGGCAATCAAGAGCTTGATGTTGCCGTTGTAACCGTCCGGGGCGATAGCCGTAATCACTGCCGCCACCGGTTTGTCTTGGTTACGGGCACGGAAAATAGTGACGGCCTCCGGGCCCAGGCCGGCATCCTGCACCTGGATGGTATCGGCGGTCGGGTCGTTGTCGTAAACGGTGCCGGCCAGCACGGTTTGCAAACTGTGCAGCAAGGCTTCGTGTTCGTTTTGACTGATCTTATGGCCGGTCAAATAAAAAAACAGGCTGACCAGACCGATGCCAATCAAAGAAAACACACCGAGCATGCGCCCGGCCGAAACGGGTATGCTGGATTCGCTCATGGTTTTTGCCCGAATACGCGCGGTTTGGTGTATTGGTCGATGGCGGGCACCGACAGGTTGGCGAGCAGCACGGCAAAGGCGATGCCGTCCGGATAACCGCCCCAAACCCGGATGATGTAAACCAAAACCCCGATCAGTGCGCCGAAGACCAGCCGTCCGTTGGCCGAGGTGGCGGCGGTGACCGGGTCGGTAGCGATAAAAAACGCGCCCAACATGGTACCGCCGGCGAATAAGTGGAAAAATGGCGAGGCATATTGGCCGCTGTCTGATAGATAACAGACCGTGGCGATCATCACCAGCCCCGACAACATGCCGCAGGGAATCTGCCAGGCGATAAGTTTATCGCGCATCAGTTTGATACCGCCGGCAAGATAGGCTAACGCCACCCACTCCCAACCTTTACCGGCCAGCCAGCCGAAGCGTTCCCCTTGCAGGATTTGGTCGGCCGGTTGGTGCAAACCCAGCTCGGTTTTTAAAGTGTCCAGCGGAGTTGCCATGGTGACCGCGTCAAATTGCACCGCTGTCGGCAGTTGTTGGTTAAAGATTAAATCGAAGGTTTCGGCGAAGCTTAGCGACACCGTGCTCAGGCTGTCCGGTGTCAGCCAGCCGGTCATGTGCTTGGGAAAGGAAATCAGCAAAAACACATAACCTGCCATGGCCGGGTTGAACAAGTTGTAACCCAGGCCGCCGTACAAGTGCTTAACGATGATGATGGCGAATAAACTGCCCAAAACTACAATCCACCAGGGTGCGATCACCGGCAGCGAGACCGCCAGCAAAGCTGCGGTAACCAGCGCGCTTAAATCTTTCAGCGCGGGTATGACCGGGCGTTTGCGCAATGCCAGTATGGCGGCCTCGGCGGCTACGGCGGTGAGCCCGCCCAGAATCAGATTGACAAAAACCCCAACGCCGAAAAACCAGGCCATGGCCAAAACGCCGGGCACAAGCGCCAGCAGCACTTGCCCCATGATGTTGGCGACGGTTTGTTGCGACGGAATATGCGGTGCGGCCGCCGTTTCGAATTGCACTAAGATTCCTCGGTGGTATTGGTTTTCATTTTTTCCAGCATTTCACGTTTTTTGCGTGCGCGTTCAGCTTTCTCGGCGTCTTCTTTCTCTTTACGCTGGCTGCGAATTTCGTGGCGGTATTTGGCTTGCTCGGTTTTAACCGTTTCCAGCGCTTTTTGCTGAAGCTTGCCTTTAGCGAAACGGAAATATTGCACTAGCGGAATATGGCTGGGGCACACCACATTGCAGCAGCCGCATTCAATGCAGTCGGCCAGATTGTAAGCTTGCGCGCGTTCGACGTTGCTTGCACGGCTGTACCAGTACAGTTGTTGCGGTAATAACTGGGCCGGGCAGGCGTTGGCGCATTCACCGCAGCGTATGCAAGGCAATACCGGCTGGTCGTTGTCTACCGTTGCCGGGCCGGTTACCAGAATGCAGTTGGTGGCTTTCATCACCGGAATTGTGTCGGTAGACAAAGCAAAACCCATCATCGGACCGCCCATGACCAAGCGTTTGGCCGCCGCGGTATAACCGCCGCATTGGCTGACCAAATCGCTGATCGGGGTACCGATACGCACGCTTAGATTTTGCGGGGCGGTTATGCCGGGGCCGGTCACGGTAATGATACGCTCGGTTAACGGCTGGCCCATGCAAACGGCTTGGTAAACCGCCGCTGCGGTGCCCGCGTTTTGGCAAACCACGCCGACATCGGCCGGAATGCCGCCGCTAGGGGTTTCCTTGCCGGTCAGCACACGAATCAGCTGGCGCTCGCCGCCGGTTGGGTAAACCGTGGGTACCGAGGCCAGTTCGATGCGTATATCGCCGATGCGTTCAAGCGCCGTCTGCAAGGCCGAATACGCTTGCGGCATGGTGTCTTCCACGGCGATGATGCAGCGCCCTATTCCCAGTGCGTGCATCAGCACTTGCGCGCCGGTGATGACGTGCTCAGGCTGCGAGCGCATCAAGCTTTCGTCACAGGTAATGTAAGGCTCGCATTCGGCGCCGTTGATGATCAAGATGTCGATAGCTTTGTTAGCGCGCGGCACCAGTTTAACGGCGGTTGGGAAGGCCGCCCCGCCCAAGCCGACAATGCCGGCTTGCCGGATGATAGCGCGCACGCTATCGGGGTCTAGCAGGTGAAAATCCGGGTTGGCAGGGTGTTGCACAGGTAAATCCCGGCCGTCGGTTTC
>PERF01000047.1 GCA_002928495.1 Methylobacter sp.
CTTAATGCGGTTCAAGCCTATTTAAACGTGCAGCGGCGGGAAACCTTGTTAAAAGTGGCGCAAGAAAGTCTGGCTTACCACACTAAAGTTCACGACCAAATCCGCTTGCGTAGCGAACAAGGCATCGGCAAACGGGCGGATGTAGAGCAATCAATCGGCCGTTTGTCATTAGCCGAGCGCAATCTTAGATCCGAAGAAGGTAACCTTAAAGATGCACAAACCAATTTTCAACGCATAGTCGGCGTGTTGCCGAATCAACTACAACCGGTACCGGCCGAACCCGGTGCGCAATTACCGGCAAGTATCGATCAAGCGGTTGAACTGGCAGTCGCCAATCATCCTATTTTAAAGTCCGCCAACTCCGATGTGGATTCAGCCTTCTCACAGCATGAAACGGCGAAAGCTGCCTATTTTCCCAGACTTGATTTTGAAGGCGGCGTTACCCACCTTAACAATTTAAACGGTAACCCTGGGCGCAACGACGACCTGATCGCCATTTTAAGAGTCCGCTACAACATTTATAACGGCGGCAAGGATACCGCCCGCCGCGAAGAAACCGCGCATTTGATCAATCAGGCCAAAGACATACGCGACAATACCTATCGACAAGTGGTAGAGAGCATGCGTTTATCGTGGGTTGCCCATCTAACGGTTAAAAGCCAGTTGGAGTTTTTTAAAGCCCATTATGATTCCAGCCAAAAAGCGCTTGAGGCTTATCAATTACAATTCAATATCGGCCAGCGTACGTTATTGGATTTACTTGACTCTGCCAATGAATCGTTTACTGCGCAAAGCGCGTTGATCAACGCGGAATTTGATGAGCGCTTTGCCGCTTACCGAATTTTAGCGAGCATGGGCAGTTTGAACCAATCATTGAAGGTAAGCTTACCGCAAGAAGCTTCTATTACTGAAAACTAGCCCGATATTTTAATTAGCCAAACCGGAGCGTCTACCGGTTTGGTTAATCCAGCTTCCCGGCTATTAACAAAAGCTTTGCAACCGCCGCAGCTGGGGCGCAATCGGCCGGACTCATAAGGGCTTGTGCTACCGCCACCGACGCAAACACTTCATCGAAATCGCGGTAGGTGTAGCTTAATTGATCTGCGATGTGCTTGACTAAAAACCGGCCTACTCCGGCACCGATAACACAGTTGGATTCCGCATCCCTGCATTTATTTGATTGCCGTAGGCAACTCAAGTAGATTTGCTGAATTTGCTGCCGCCGAATGGCTTCTGCAAATTTGAGCCAGCGCTCAAGCTCCTGATCGCGGTAATCGCAGCCTATCATTCTGGCCAAGCGTTTGGCACTGGCGGGGATGGTTTTTTCCGCACCATCGGCCGTTTGGCATTGGTCGTGTTTTTCGTTTAATTCGCCGGTTAACCGATAAACATCGGCCATAGTGGCAAAATATTCCGCCATCAAAGGAACAGGCTGATTTTGATCCACTACGGTTTGTGCCACGGCCATTACCGGCGTACGGATAATGCCGGTGTACACCAATTCGCCGGAAATCAAGCGTTGATAATCGGAAAATCCTTCCGCCTTAATTTCTCTCTCGTTAAATGCGATTATGTCGGTGGTGGTGCTGCCTATATCGATAAATAATCCGCTACCGAAATGCTTAGCTGCCAACAAGGAGCTGGCCAACCAGTTAGCTGAAGCGACCTCGGCATAGTGGTTCGGCGTAATTTTATCTACCTTGATAAAGCCTTGGCGCCCGGCAAATACGTTCAACTCATGTCCTGGCAGCATTTCAGCAAATGTGGATATTATTTGTCTTACGCCTTGCTCGCGGCTGGCGAATAGGTCAACCAATTCGCCGGTCATGGTAACGCCATGGCGTACCGGTTGGTAACCGATAACTTCCGGGGCTTGAAGAATTTCCCTGATGGCAGTTTGCAACCGTTCTAAACCTTGCCAAAGCGGACAGGGTTGTTGATAAACTCCAACGAGCGCCCCATCAGGGCTTAACAATGCGGCTTTGACATGGGCTCCGCCTATGTCCCAACCCAGTATGTAGCTATGATTCATGTTTTAGATTGATATCAATGGGTTGATTGCGCAAAGGATTAAATTTAGGTGTATTCTCCCGCAATGCTAAAACTTCCCGTGCAACATTGATCCCTAAAGCCGCATCAATGCCAGCGAATGACGTTGTCAACCGGGGGTTGATTTCCAAAACCCAAGTCTTTTCCGGCGTATCGATCAAATCGATGCCGGCATAGCCCCATAAATCCGGAAAAGCCTGAGCGACTTGGTTTGCCAAGGCAACATGCACGGGTTTGGGAGGTTGGTGGTTTACCCGGCAACCATCAAGCCGGTATTGATTGCCGTGAATTGAAAACTCTTGCAAATTGGCACTGATCACCCACGCTTCGCCTTGTTTAAATAAACACGACAAACTGGTTTTTTCACCTTCAAGATGGGGTTGGATAATGTAGCGACTAAAGTCACTTATGCTTGAAACCGCAACAGAAAAATCGGTTTGATTAAAAATAAGATAGGTTTGCGAACTACCGGCGCCATCGATGGGTTTAATAATCCACTCGCCGGGCAGATAGCGACAGTCCTGAAATAAGCGCGTGGCGGCAGTCGGAATTTGTAACCGACTCAATGCTTGCCAGGTGGTGAATTTATCCGCCGTAGCGGCCACCGCGGACGCTGGAGAAGTTAATAACAGCTTACCCGCATCGGTAACCTGCCGACACAAATTTTGTAAAATCCCGTCAAACTCAGGGGCAACCGGCCAAACTGCATCGTTTGTCCGGCAATAACAGAAAAACTCTTCATGCACATTGTGATCTGGCGTTAGGGTGGCAATATTAATTTTGGAATCGGAAAATGAAGGCAAAAATCGGTAATCGAGCATTAAAGTGATGTTAATCTCCGGCATTGCCGAAAAATTTTCCAGCAATGCCGACAACATCAAGCCGCCTTCTTTAGCTAATGAAGCGGGGATTTCCTGGCGATTGAAACCACCGCCGGTGATGTATTCAAAAATTAATAAATTCATTACAAGATGCGGATTACTGCAGCGACTATAGCAAAATCAGATTAATTGCGCTCTCTTAACGTCAAGCCGGAGTCATCAAGGCTTTCTCTGGAAGTTAGAGCTTTTAAGGTAACTGAAATGCCGAATTCAATAGAAATTGCTTAGCGACCCGGAACCGGATTCCCTGCCTAAAGCGCATGGGTCAAATTTTAAAAATGACAAAAAAATGACAAAAAATACTAATGTAATCATTAATTTATTGTGCTGCCACAAGTAAATTTGGATTGAATTTCAGACTCTACAGAGGTTATATTAACAGCCTTAATCCATTCATAACAAACGAGGACTCTACCATGTATAAGGCACTTCGCTATACTGTATTTGCGCCTGTCGCACTTTCATTATCTGCCTTTTTTTCACCCTGTTTTGCAAGTGTTGTTTATGACGAGTCCATTAATGGTGATCTTTCCACTGACTTTTCCAACCCTAGCTCCGTGCTTATTCAAGCGGGTTCCAATCAAATTTTAGGTACGACAGGAAGAGCCGATGGTGTAGTTGACCGGGATTATTTCACCATCACCATTCCTCAAGGTCTTCGCCTGACTCGAATTGAAGTGTTACCCAATACTACAGGCGACAATATTGATACACCAATCTCTTTTATCAGCGTGCAAACAGGGGCAACAGGAACTAACCCAAGCACAGCTCAAGCACCGTTGGCAGCCAGTTTATTAGGTTACTATCTTTTTGGCCCTGCCGATATAGGACAAGACATACTCGACAATTTAGGACAATCGAATCAGTTGTTTTTGCCCGCCCAAGGTTTTACTACCCCACTAGGTGCTGGAATCTATACATTTTGGGTGCAAGAAACCGCAGTGAACTTAATTAACTATGGCATTGATCTGCAAGTACAACCTGTTCCTGTGCCAGCGGCGGTTTGGCTGTTCGGGTCCGGTTTAATTGGCCTCTTTCGCAGCAAAAAAAGCGGTGGACTACAGGTTGCATAAAACCTCTCCCGTTATAATCCACAGATCAAAGACTGACCTTTGATTCAATTGGGCCGCCGGCTTCCGTACATAGCAAGCCGGCGGCACTTTACCGAAACATTTAGGCATTCGGCATTTTACTTTTTGTGCTGTCCTTAGTTGGTGTTGGCGGCGATTGCTGAAGACCAGCACCACACCCATTCCGCTTCCACAACCTACGGCAGCCAGATTAAGCCTCTAGCGGGAACACAACAATAACAGCATATAATGTAATATGGGTTGTAAGAAAGGCATTGAGAAATGCAATGAGCCCCGTCACCAAACACCCCCATCTACACCCTCTCCCTTATCTGAAATCATCATGAAAGTCATTCCCGTCATTGATTTAAAAAACGGTCAAGTGGTGCGTGCAGAAAAAGGCCGGCGTGAACAATATGCGCCGTGGCAAGATAGTTTACTGTGTACTAGTGCTGATGTTTTTGAAGTGATTGAAGCTTTTTTAGCCTGTTTCCCGTTCGATACATTTTATCTTGCGGATTTAGATGCCATTACGCTAAACCAAAATCAAACTTGGCTGATTGAAAAGATATTGAAGAAATTTCCCGACCTCGGCTTTTGGGTGGATGCGGGTTATCCGTTATCGCCCTTGTTAACGGGTTATAAAAATTATATGCCGGTACTGGGCAGCGAATCATTAAATGAAAACAATCATTGGCCAATAAGCAATTTACCCAAGGAATTTATTCTGTCGCTGGATTATTTGAACAATAGTCCACTGGGTGCCGAGATGATTTTTCAGCGCCATGAACTCTGGCCGCAGAAAATTATCGTCATGGTATTGGATAAAGTCGGCAGCGGACTAGGTCCCGATTTTTATATGCTACAGCAAATGCTGCACAATCATCCCGGCAAAACCTTTATTGCCGCCGGGGGCATACGCAACCTTAGTGATTTGGAACACCTTAGCAAGCTAGGGATTAAGCAAGCGTTAGTGGCTAGCGCCTTACATCATGGACAGTTAAAAGCCGAGGATTTAAGGCTTGCAAGATAAAAAAATACCCCGCCAGGCGGGGTATTTTTAACAACCGGTAAACAAGTGTTTTGCTTATTCGTTGTTGACGGCAAACGGGTGTTTAGCGTCTTTTTTGCCGGCTACAACTTCAGCCGCAGTCGGTAAGCCAGCAACAGCGCGTTTGATTGCTTCTTTAGTTGCTGTGTAGTTGAAAGATTCGATTTTTGCATCGTCTTCAGCTTGCCAGTGAATGAACACGCCCACTGAAACGAACAAATCGTCAGCTTCATCAGCCGGGATTGTGCCATCTTCTACACAGTCGGCAACCGCCATAGCAACACCGCGTTGAGCTGGGCCAAACATTTGAACGGCTTGTTTAGCGCCTTTGATTGTTACTTTGTTGAACAAAATAGTAGCGGGTTTAACCATCAGGTTAGGAGCAACCACTGCCAACAAAGTTGAGAAACCGTCTTTGTTGTTTGTCAATGCATTAGCAAATGCAGATTCAGCAGCTGAACCTCTTGGGCCCATGATCAAATCGATGTGCGCAATTTCGTTACCGTCACCAACTAATGATTCACCAACGCGTAAGTTAGTAATTTTTGCCATGCTAAATATCCCCTGTGTAGAAAAAATGAAATTTTTTTTAACGTATCGACATTTTTCAATGTCCAGCCCAACCTTGGCAAAATCCCTATGCCATCTTATTAGTAAAGCTAAGTTTTACTAATAAGATCCTCTAAAAAAAACGCTAAAACCGTTGCCACTACCAAATCGGCCGTCGTGCCAGGGTTTATGCCCAGTGACTTGAACTCGGTGTCCAACTCGTATAGCACTGGTTTTAAATGTTCAGGATGGTCCGCCTTGGCAAGTTCGGTACTAAGGCGAGTCATCTTTCGGATAACCAAATCCGAATATTTATGACCAAATTTTCTCTCGATGTGGCTATCCGGAAACCGGCTAAGTAAATCCGCATAAACGCGCACTGCCGCCCAATTTTCATCGCCAAATCGATTGAAGCTGGCATTATAGCTTAAACGCGCTATTTCGAAAATATCTTTGTAGCCACTTGCATACTGTAAAGCAATTCTGTCGCGGCCCGCAGCTATTTGCATTGCTTCAGTTAAAGTCACTGTTGCCTGCATGTTGACATCTTGTTGCTCAGAATTACCCAGTCCACCCGGATTGGCCAAGGCAATTGCTTTAAACGTCCAACCGGCATCATCAACCGTTGTTGTTGCCAGGGTTCTTGTCAAGGCTTGATGCAAGGTTTCATGGGGCCGTATATTTAAAACAGCTTCCAACAGCGGTGCGCACAACAGAATAATGCCCAGATTGGTATTGCAGCCCACGGCTTCGCGCGTGGCTTTAACCGCGTAAAAAATTTTTTCTCCCAGACTATAGTTACGCTTGCAGATGGCTTCAGCACTTACCTCGGCGCTGATTTTAAAATCCGTGCAGGTCATGCCATGGCCTTCGGCATATTGGCTGACATTGCCGGGCTTGAAAGCCTGCCAATCGATATCGCACGCTTTTTGATAGAGCGCCTTGAGCGGTTTGTCGCGCACTTCTAAGCAATTTTAAGTTGGGTGCCGGAAGGTAAGTACCGGTTAACCAAGTCTTGCGCCAGCAAGTCGGCAATGTTGATGCCGCAAATGCTTTGCAAGCCTTTCCAGGCGGGAATACTATTGACTTCAATCACTTCCAGATTACCTGCTTCGGTGAGAATAATGTCAACGCCGGCATAATCCATTGCCAGCGCTTTTGCCGACTTGACCGCCAACATCGCCATGTCATCGGTCAATTCAATTGCTTCGCATTGCGCGCCTTGAGCAACGTTATTAAGCCAATATCTACCGCGCCTGCGCATGGCGGCGACAGCATGACCGTTGATGACAAAAACACGGTAATCGCAAAAACCTTCGCCCTGGGATTTGAGAAAACGTTGAAAATAAAACACGCCATGGCTTGCAGTCAGCCAAAATAAATCGGTCAGCTTTTCCAGGCGCCGGACGCCCTCACCTTGCGACCCAAACAACGGTTTGCTGATGATGTAGCGGCCCTCGGATAATTCGTTTTCAATGATTGCTAATGCCTCTTGCCTATCCCGTAACACCCAAGTGCGCGGCGTGGGAATATGGTTGAGTTCAAGCAAAAAGCTGGTCATTGCTTTGTCCACGCTACGTTCAATAGCGCGTCCGTTGTTATAAACCGGAATGTTTAATATTTGCAGGGCGTGCAAAATATCGAGGTAAAACACCACTTCTTCCAGCGATCCGCCGGGTACGCCGCGCACAAAGACAGCATCGGGTAAACAGTCTTCGAATTGCGGGATTTTTATCGGTGGGTATGCATCGCCAATTTGCAGCCGGCACTCCGTTAAAGAAACATAAGTGCTTTGATAACCTTTATCCGCAAAGGCTTGGGTTAATTGTCTGCCGTGCCAGCCGGGATCGTCGGTAAATAGAGCTATGCGCCCTAAACAGTTACTCATCGTTGAATAAATAGTTGGTGCGGAGCAGTTTGCCTGCCCCGCTAAATCCAGGATCTTTTGTTTTAAACGCCGAAAGACTGGTCTAACAAAGCATTATCCAATTGGCCTGCTCTAAAGCTTTTGCCGGATTCGACGGCGGTGACAATGACACTGGCCGGGCTGAATAGCATGGCATCGATTTTGAAAAAGTCGTATTCATAGTGTTTAAAAATTTCGGCAAAGGGTTTGCCGTAATCCTTAGAAGTGGAGCTTGGTAGTTCCTTAGCTAGTTTTTCCGCCGCGTCATCGCTACCTTTAACAAATAAATGGACTTGGCCGGCGAATAAAATGGCATCGTTAGTGCGGCCCATGGCTTTTACAAAGTTGGGATGCGGCGGGCAAACCGGCGCACTGCCGCTGCCGTCTATGATATTTTCCAGCGGAAAGTGCAAGGCATGGGCTTTATGCATGGCCACTTCCAGAACTCTGGCCACAACTTGTAAACCACCGGCAAGGCTGCTGGTCGGCGTTACGATTATGGTGAGTTGAGAAGGCTCCAGTTTACAGGCGGCAGCGATTTTATCCACGATTTGCACGGGCGGGATGGCATCGTTCTCAATCACTAGCACAGCGGATTGCGCTTCATCCCGGTAGTTTAATTCTTTATAAAGTTCCTCAACAGGTTCTACATTGCCGTCTTTCAGCTTGGTCGCCATCGCACGGGCCGGACCGGAACCCAAGGCATAGTATTTTTCATGCGCCAAACTCCAGCCGGCATATTGGCTGCCCAAGCAACTTAAAACCGGGTTAGTGGAATGCACGTTGACCGACAACGGCCAATGCGTGGTGTACGAGCTATGCGATAAACTGACCGTGCCCATGCCGCCCATGCAAATTTCCGCGATGATTCGCCCGGCTTCCAAGCCACCGGGGACGTTAATACCTGCATCAATAACGCTACAACCGTTAGCCAGTTGGTTAATTTGGATACGCAATTTGCCGGCATTATCGATCAAATGCCGCACTAATGGCTGGGTTAATTGATTAACGCTTGCAGAAAATTCCATCACTCTCTTCACCTTATTTTTGTTGTAATTGATTAACAATAAATTGCTGCAACAATTGCAGCTTAAGCACAACCAGCGGCGGTGTTTTTGCCCGCGCCATAATACTGCAAATCGGCTGCCCGGTGCGAATTAATGAGCCTGGCTGGGGTATATCCCGACTTTCCGGCGGCCATTCGAAATGTTCGCCAATGTGGATATCGTTTTGTGCATACACCAGTTGTATTCCCGTTATTTCATTCTCAATTGGTAATTCATCGGGCAAGCTCCCAAGGCACGCTTGTGTATGCCAATAAAACAAAGGCGCGGAATACAGTTGCATGCTGAAAGAAGGTCTGGCATTGATTTCCAACACCAAAATTTCGTCCTCAAAAATTATAAAGTCCAACGCATTAAGCCCGATTAAGTTAAATTCCAAGCTTAATTTTATGGTTATATCCGCCAACTTCAGTTTAATTTGCCGGGAACACTCCAGATGGTTAATCACACCGCCAAAAGCCAAGCAGGCTTCTTTATCCTCCGGCTTGCTATGCCATTGGGTATTGAAGCCGGCGATTTTTGCCGATTTGCCGTTACTTAAAAATAAAACCGAATGGCTGCTGCCATCGATGAAATGTTGCCAGTATGCTTTGTGCGGAAGAGACGCTTGTTCCCGGCGATAAAATCTTACGCCTGACCCGCCTTGCCGTTGCCAGTCTTTTTCCAGCCAGGGTATTTTCGGATTTTCGGGTGCGCTAAAACTAACGGGCGGATAGACTATGTCCAGGCGTTCCAAAATGGAAAAAAACGCTTTGCTCTGGCATAAAGCAAACGTAACCGACGAGTTTCCCAAAACAATCAGTTTCTCGTTCAGAAAGTCGATGGTCTCTGGAAAGCTTTCCAGGCCGCTGCCATAAACAGCGTAACGGATACCGTACATACGGATGAAATTTTCAACACGGCCGGCAATATCGGCTACCGATAAGGAAGCTGCTTTGGTATGCGCTAGGGCAAATTGCTGGGTATCCCGGTCTTCGAACAGGTCAATTGTCAGCGGCGTAAATCCGCTTTGCAAAGCCGCATGGGCCAGCATGCGCGCGGAATTTGCCAGGATCAGAATTTTAGTTACCGGCTCAGGACTTGATGGATGATAAAAGGGTAAATCCAACAATTATTGGGTATAGATTTCGCCGCCGGTATTTCTTGCGCTGGCTGTGATAAAGATCAAATGCTCATGGTGAGCAAACCGTGTTTTCGCTTTTTCGCACAGCGTGTCCGCCTTGTCTACATCCTCAACCAGACAAAAACCGGTGGGCCCCCACGATGTCTGGCCTAGGGCAACGGCTCCCTGCTGTTCCAGCCAAGCCATGGCCTCGGCGACTTCGGCACTGGTAAAGATACCGCCTTGCACCGGTGCAAAATACCCCCCAACAGTTTTTTGTAGGAAAGTGATTACTTCGCCAAATCGTTTTAAATCTTCTTCAACCAGCGCCGGCAGGCCTTGCATTAATAATAGATAGCAAAGCTGTGCCGCCGTTTGTGCCGGAAAAGGTGGCAAGGTTTTAAAGGCATTGATTTCCTGCTTACCATGTAAACCCTGGCCGCGGTGGTCGAACACCAGTATAAAACGCCAATCATCCGGCACCGGATTGCGCGCCAACACCGGCGGTGTGATGGTGTTTTCTCCACGCCCTCCGTCCACGATCAAGCCGCCGTGTTCGAAAATCCCGATACCGACACCGGAACGCAAACCGCGGTCGGTTAGACGGGCAATCTCACGGATACTCAAACCGAGGTTATAAAAAGCGTTGATCGCACTGCCCACAGCCAATGACATTTGTGTTCCCGAACCTAAGCCGACATGTTCCGGAATGGCGGATTCAATGATGAGGTTCAAATTATCGGGGACGGCCAGTTCTTTGCAAAGTTTTGCGGCATAGGTTTTGGCACGCTCGGCATATAGTCCGGTGGCAGTCAAATGTTTGCCTTCAATAACGGAGAGGCGTGTGTTGATTTCGTTAAGAGCAACACCAATACTGCCGAAATCCCGTCCTAAAGAACCGCTTAAATCAATAAACCCCATATGCAGGCGCGCCGGCGCCAGCACGGAAATTTTGGTGTTGTGAATTTTCAAATCAGACGACCGTATGGAACAGTTCAAAAGTGCTTAATTATAACTTTGCCGGGAGAGCAAGTGAATCTAAGGCGACCTGTCAATAAGCTTTTTGTTACAATCGAACAATATGTTTTCAATTCGTTTATCCTAAATAATTTATTAAATTCATGCACATTCAATGGTTCCCCGGCCATATGCATAAAGCCGGCAAGGAGATTAAAGCAATTCTGCCGGATATCGATCTTGTGATTGAAATTCTTGACGCGCGCTTGCCTTACAGTAGTGAGAATCCGGCGCTAAAAGCTTTGCGCGGCAATAAACCTTGTATCAAAGTGCTTAATAAAAACGATCTGGCGGACCCTGATGTCACTTTGCTTTGGCAGCAATATTTTGAGCGCGAACACAATGTCAAAACCTTGCCGGTTAGTCTATACCAGCCGGAAAAAATCAAACAAATTATTCAGCTAAGCCAAAAACTCGCCCCGAATAAGGCCATTTCCGGCAGGCGTATTCAGGCTTTAGTTACCGGTATTCCGAATGCCGGGAAATCCAGCGTAATCAACGTGCTGGCCGGCAGAGTCATCGCTAAAACCGGCAATGAGCCCGCCATTACCAAACGTCAGCAAAGAATTGACTTGGGCAATAACTTTACTCTTTTGGATACGCCCGGCCTGCTGTGGGCAAACATCAGAAACCACAATAGCGGTTTCCGGCTGGCAGTAACCGGTGCAATCAAAGATACCGCGTTTTATCATGATGAGGTTGCATTATTTGCCGCCCGATATATATTGAGCCAATATCCTGGACTGCTGAATAGCCGCTACAATTTTAAACAAATACCAACCAATGCCCATGAAGTGTTATCTTTTTTAGGCACCAACCGGGGCTGCTTGCGTAGCGGTGGTTTGGTAGACATGGACAAAGCTGCAAAAATATTACTGTCAGACATTAGAACCGGCAAGTTGGGTAGAATCAGTTTTGAAACGCCCGACATGGTAACTACTGAACTTAACGAATTGGCATTGTTACAAAACAGCGAGCCAATCAATAATCCATCTTCAACAATTATTTCCAGCTAAAAGTTTTATTCCAATGAAAGTCATTGATTCTCCCTGTGTTAGAAATTGCTGCCTTGATCAAAACGATACTTGTCTGGGTTGTTTTCGCACTTTAAAAGAAATTACTCAATGGTCTCAAGTAGATAACAACGGCAAGGAAAAAATTCTCGGCTTAGCCCGAATGCGCCGGGAACGCGCTATGGCTAATTATCCGCCTGGCTTGAAAAATTTCTGAAAACTTTAAATTTGCAACCCTAAACCGACCATCAGCTTATCGACATTCCATTCCCTATGATTTGGACTATAATTGAACTCAAACAAAAATTAGAAAATTCATTCAAACGTTCATTTTTGATAGGGTTATCGTTATGAATATTATTAACATGCGAAAAAACATGCGCCGTAAAACGACTTGCCGGCGTGTAAAAGACAGACGCGAAGTCGATTATGAGTTCGGCACGCCTGAATGGGTTGAACACATTCAAAAAAATTATTTGTTGTGGCCAAAAATAAACCGCCGTATCAATGATGACCGGCGTATGGCTGACCGGCGGATGATTGACCGGCGCGAACAGCAGATTCTTGAGCAACGCAACCGTTCTGAAAAAAAATTCTCCAGAATTTTATTAACGCTGGAAGAAAAACGGCTGATTGAAGACCTCTATTTTAGCGATATCGATTAAAACCTCAGGAAAACCTGCGCCAGACTTTAAAACTTAGTTGTTTTGGCGCAGCCCCTTAAAATTCCAAGCTTTAAGTTTTACTGACCCCAGTCGATGGGTTTCGGGTGGCTGATGTGGAAACCCTGAACAAAATCGATTTTTAACTCTTCCAAGGCCGCCAGAATTTCCTTATTCTCAACAAATTCGGCAATGGTTCGCTTACCCATGACTTTACTGATGTCGTTGATCGATTTGACCATGGCATAGTCAATCGGATCATGCTCTATGTCTTTAACAAAAAAACCATCGATTTTAATAAAATCCACCGGTAAAGACTTAAGATAAGCAAACGAGGATAAGCCGCCGCCAAAATTATCCAACGCAAACAGGAAACCCTGTTTTTTCATGCGGGTGATAAATTCCGTTACGGTACTTAAATTGGCGATGGCAATAGCTTCGGACATTTCAAAACAGATTTTATGTGCCGGCATGCCTGTTAATACAAGCTGATTTTCGATGTAATCCGGAAATTCAGCGTCATTGATGCTCAAAGCCGATAAATTTACGGCGCAAAAGACTAGGTTACTTAAGCGCCTCTGATTTTGGCTAAAATTGTTAAAAACTTTTTGAATGACCCAGCGGTCAATTTTAGGTGATAAATGGTAACGTTCGGCGGCGGGAAGGAAGGAACCGGCTGCGCTGGCGCTGCCTTGTTGATCGGAAATTCTTACCAAAACTTCACAGCACTCACCAACCTGCCCGTTCTGATCATTCATAGGGATTATGGCCTGCGTGTACAGCTCAAATAAATCTTCCTGAAAAGCGCGGTTGATTTTTGCCAGCCAGCTGCTTTCACTATCATGCTGTATGATTTTTTTATCATCGTCACGGTAGATATGGGTTCGGTTACGGCCGGCTTCTTTAGCCATATAGCAGGCCATATCGGCTTGGCGCATGCAAACGCTGGCAGAGCAATTGGTGGAGTTGATAATTACCAGGCCGATACTGACTCCGATCCGAAAGCTCTTATCTTCCCAATGAAAATGGAATTGCTCGATCATCTGATGAATTCTTTGCGTGGTATGCTGCGCTTGTTCCAGCGAGCAATGCTCCATGAGTATGGCAAACTCATCCCCGCCCAGCCGCGCCAGAGTATCGCGGCGGCGGATAATCTGAGAAAGCTGATAGCTGACTTGCCGCAATAACTCGTCGCCGGCTGTATGGCTACAGGTATCGTTGACGATCTTAAACTGATCCAAGTCCATGTAGCACAAAGCGTGGTGGCTATCCGGATCTTGCGCTGTCGTCATCACCCGTTCCAGGCGACGGTCGAATTCATGACGGTTTATCAAATGTGTTAAGGCATCATGAGTGGCTTGGTACGAGAGTTCTTCTTTGTGCAACAAGGACTCGGTTACATCTTCCAGAATAACTACATAATTGGTTATGTTGCCTTCGGAATCAATCATGGGTGCAATGGACTCTTGAGCCCAATAGATTTCTCCGTTTTTTTTGCGGTTTTTTAACGCCCCCCGCCAAACTTTTCCGGATGAAATGGTATTCCAAAGTTCTTGATAGTCGTCACCGCTAGTTTCGCCGGAGCTGAAAATTCTGGGGTTTTGTCCCATTACTTCTTGCGGCAAGTAGCCCGTGGTTTGCAGTATTTTATGATTTACGTACTCGATGATGCCTGAATTATCGGTGATGAAAATCAAATTCGGACTGTTTTCCATCGCCAAATTCAGCTTGCTTAAGTTATTTTCAGCTAATTTGCGCTCATGGATGTCGCGGATTACACCGTAAAAACCAGGCTGCTGGCTGTTGTTGGCCGGCTCATAGGACAGTAAATTCATGGCGTTTAAATCAATAGCCACCGCAGTAATTTCAACATAACGGGTTGCTTTAGCGTTTTTACCGGTAAGACGCAATTCAATCGTTTGGGTGACGCCCAATTGGGTGTCATCCATATTAAAAAATTCGGCTGCTTTTATCAGATCGTCTTTATATACCAACTGACTAAAGTGGCAGTTTTGAATTTCCAGCAGGCTGTAGCCGAGTTTTTCTTCGACCACCGTGTTTAAAAAACTGAATTCACCGTTTTTGTTTTGGATATATAAGATATCGGGAGATTTCTCGACCACGAAACGGTACATGCGCTCTGACTTTTTTAACCGTTCCTGAATTACTTTTTTTTCACTCGCCAACGCGATCACCTTAATGGTGCTGGCAATAAGGCTTAAAAGCTCACGTACCTCATAAGGCTTTTTTATGAAATCGCGGACAAACTCATAACGCAAAGCCCGCCTTGCGTCGTTGAAATTGGCTTCCCCGCTGATAATAACCACGTTGGTGGTGATATTGTGTTCGGCAATAAATTCCAAAACCTGGTAACCGTTACAGCTTTCCATGTTCAAATCCAGCAGCAATAACGGGACGGCATGGGATTGAAGAAAGGAAATGGCGGTCATGCCACCGTCAGCCGTACCTACCCGGTAGCCAGCCAATTGCAGAATCTGGCACAAACTTTCGCGTACAGTTTTTTGGTCGTCGGCTATCAGGATTTCTAAAGGACCGGGGTTTGATGAAGCAACATCCAACATATCAACCAGACCCAATACAGTTAAAAAAACGAATGCGGTGCAATGGGGCAGTGTTACTCATGGTTTATATCGTCCCTGGGTAAAATTCGAAACGTGGTGCCGCTAAGGCTGGAATTGCAGCTTATCAAACCTTCCATTTCATCCATTAGGTTTTTACATATCGCCAAGCCAAGGCCGGAATTATGCAAGCCTTTAGTGCTGCTGACCGGGGTAAACAAATGATCAAGTACATGTTGCGGAAGCCCCGGTCCGGTATCGGCTATCACAATTTCAACATAACATTGTTTGCCTAAGTAAAATTGGCTGTTGCTGGATATTTTGATGCTACCGCCTTGCGGCATGGCTTCGGCGGCATTTTTAATCAGATTGGTTAGAACTTGTTTAAATTTCCCAGTGTGGTTACGAACAACCGGCAGTTGCGGATCAAGTTCCAAAGTACAGGTTATGGCAAGATTTTTTAGGATACCCAACTGGAATATTTGACTTAAATCCTGGATTACTGAGTTAACATTTATCCGGTCTTTTTCGTCTGAATCGGAAGTTTCAGGCATGTCGGAAAGCCGCATGACTATTTGGCTAACCCGCTCAATTTCACTTTGTATGATATTCAGCTCATCCGCCCCATTCTTGCCTAATCTAATACTTAGCAGGTATAAATAATTGCTAATTATTGTTAAGGGATTATTAATTTCGTGGATGAGCTTTTTGGCATGTAATTGGTACGATGCCTCGATAGAATCTTTAAGTGAAGTTTGCTCTTGAGCATGAAAAAGTAATCGTTGCATACTTCGGGCGGCTTCATTAGCAAAAAGTTTCAGTAAACCGGCTTTTGATTTAAACAATAAGGCATCTTTGGCACTGGTACCGATAGTTAAAACCGCTAGCACACGGTTCTCAAGCAATATCGGTACAACCAGCATGCCTTCACTGTTGAGTAACTTGCATATTTGACGGTCTACTAAGGTATCAGGCTCATTTTTATTACTGTTGAAAGAATGTAGCATGCGTTGAGTATTGAAAGTCTTTGCCAATAAGCTTAAGTTAGAATCGGTCTGTATTGAAATGGTCGACCATAATGCTTGCCATTCATACTCCCCGGATAAGCCTTGAAGGCAGCGGTTTTGTTCCTGATAGATAAAAACCGCGCTGGCGTGAAAGCCAAACAATACACTCAATGCTTCTTTTAAAGTACTTGCCCATTTGCTAAGCGCCGGAGCGGAATCCAGCATATGCCCGTTGATCACAGAGGCTAGCATGATTTCTTTTAAACTGCCGCCTAAAGCCTGATTGATTTTTTGCCGTCTGTGAGTTTGTTCCGGATTTAAAATGTCTGCTATGTCTGTGAAATCCATGTCTAGTTGTGCTATCGATTGCTCAACTTGCTTAGCGGTTTGTTCCACAATATCTTCAATGACGGATTGATTAAACCCGTACAACTGATTAGCCTGTTCCAGCACGAAGTGCCAATTGTCCGGCGCCGGATTGCCAAGCAAACTGGCTAGATTGATGAGTTTAACCAAGGAAGCACTGCTTTGGACGAATTGCGATGTCGCATTTTGATAACGGATGGCATCGGCTATAAAGGAATGCAAATGCCAACTATCGGCTAATAAACCACCCACTTCGGCATGATCAATATCCCAACTGAGCCGATCAGAAGTAGCGCTTTCGCTAACAATACCCAATTCTTGAAAAAATACAGCGGAATAACTTTCGGAAAAGCTCTCCAGTAACGCCAGTTGGCCTATCCGGTGCAACAAACCAGTCAAATAGGCTTCATCCGTAGAAGGATACGATGTCAACTCAGCGATTTTTTTAGCTAAGTGGGCACAGGTTAACGATTTAAACCAAATAATTTCCAGAACCGGCTGCTGGTGCTGCGTGAATTCAGAGAAAAATTGTTGAACGCTACGGGTTATGGCTATAGTTTTAACCGTGTTAAGCCCCAAAACATTTATAACTCTGTTCAAATCGGTAAAACCACCGAATTGCCGGTAAAAACTGGAATTGGCCACGGATAAAATTTTTGCGCTTAAACTGGCATCCTGCGAGATGATGTTAGTTAGTTCTTTCAACCCGGTATCCGGTTGTTTTAGCGCCGTCAACAAATCAAGCAAAACGCGCGGTAAAACTGGCAAATTACTGGCATCGATTCGCGAAAATATATCTTGAGCGGTATTTTCCATGGTTAATGATTTTGGCACAGTAACAACGCATGTTAGGCCGGGTTTTTAGTTTTACGCACTAATTTTAAGGATGACTTGATGGAAAAAGTATAGCCAAAAAATAAGGATTCGCAGGAATAGCTATTGTTAATGGCCACTACGCCATATCGATAATAAAAGCCAGATACCGCTGAACATTGCACAAATAAAACCTAGAAAGCCTAATGCCGGCAGGCCAAAAAGTTCCGGACCGCCTTTGATAGTCATAATGATGGAAGAGCCGATAATTAATGAAGCCGTCACGATGCCCATGGTCAACCGGCTGATAGCGCGATCGGCTTTGTTGACGTACCTGTCGAGAAATTTGACATCGATCTCAATCTGTAAAGCGCTTTTTCTGGATGCTCTTAGTATTCGGCGTAAATCTTTGGGCAAGCTAGTCAATAAATCGGCAAAACCCATCAAATTTCGCCAAGTTCGCTTGGCGACAACCTCCGGCTGGTAACGCGCAAGCATGATTTGTTGTATATGGGGCGAAGCGAATACCAGCGTGTTAAACTCGGGATTGAGATGCCGACCAAGACCGTCCAAGGTTATATAGGCTTTTATCAGCAAAACCAAATCGGCCGGCAGTACCAAGTTATGATCTCTTAGCAATGCCATTAAATCCGACATCATGACTGAGAAACTCAAGTCTTTTAGCGATAATGAACTGTATTGGTCAACAAAAGCCTCAATCTCCAGTGTTAATAACTGCTCGTCAACATGAGTGTTATCCGACCAATCCTCAAGAATTTCCGCTACTCTGCCGGGAGCATGATTCACCATACTGTAGAGTAAATTAACGACTTGTTCTCTGCGTTCTTCGGTCAACCGGCCCACCATGCCGAAGTCGATAAATGCAATGCGGTTATCGTATAAATAAAATACGTTGCCAGGGTGCGGGTCAGCATGAAACAAACCGTGTTCCATAATCATCTTCATGATTACTCTGGCGCCGCGCTCCGCCAGCAATTTCCTATCCAGCCCCAAGGCGTCTACGGTTTCAAGATCACGCCCTGGTATGCCTTGAATATATTCTTGAACATTAAGTTTTTCACCTGTCCACTGCCAGTAAACTTTGGGAATTTTGATCGCGTCGTCATCGGCCAGATTAGCGGCGATACGCTCGGCATTGCGGCATTCAGCGGCTAAATCAAGCTCGCGGCGCAGTGATTGGTTGAATTGGCGAATAATGTCCTGCGGATGAAACCTTCTAAGTTCGGGTATTTCCGCTTCGGCAATTTCGGCTACCCGCTGTAATAGCCTTAAATCCGCTTCAATGGTTTTACGCAGTCCGGGCCGGCGGATTTTTAAAACCACTTCCGTGCCATCATTTAGCTTGGCTTTATGAACTTGGGCAATTGAGGCCGCAGCCAGAGGCGTTGGATCGACTTCTAAAAAAACTTCGCTGATTTTACCACCGATTTCTTGCTCTATCTGAGGCAGCATCACTGCAAACGGCAGCGGTTGCACCTGATCT
>PERF01000048.1 GCA_002928495.1 Methylobacter sp.
GGTCAGAAACCTTGACGACAGTCGCGTGGAAGTAATCGCCCAGGCCGAAGAGGAGGTTTTGCAGGCTTTGATTGACTGGTGCCACCGGGGGCCGCCATCCGCCAAAGTCGAACGCGTAGAGCTTATCGAGCTAAACTTTGGCGAAAATTTCGATGACTTTAACGTGGTTTAAAAATTCCGGCTCAAATCCATGCCGGCATACAATGATGCCACTTGTTCGCCGTAACCGTTAAACTTGTCGGTAGCGCGTTTAGGCGTCCAGATGCTCGCGCCTAAAACCCGCTCGCGGCTTTGGCTCCAGCGCGGATGCGAAACCTCAGGGTTGACATTGGCGTAAAAACCGTATTCGTTAGGCGCACTTTTGTGCCAGGACGTTTCCGGCATGGTTTCCATAAAGCGCATTTTGACGATGGCTTTAATGCTTTTGAAACCGTATTTCCAGGGCACTACCAGCCGCAGCGGTGCGCCGTTCTGGTTGGGCAGCACGTCGTCGTACATGCCGACGGCGATTAAAGCCAAAGGATGCGTGGCTTCATCGATACGCAAACCTTCGACATAAGGCCAATCGAGAACTTGGCTGCGTTGACCGATCATCACTTCCGGGTTAAGCAAAGTGGTGAACTCGACGAATTTGGCTTTGGAAGTCGGTTGAAAGCGTTTAATTAAATCGGCTAGCGGAAAGCCGATCCAGGGTACCACCATGGACCAGGCTTCCACGCAACGAAACCGGTAAATCCGCTCTTGCAGCGGCTGATTTTTTAGAATGTCTTCAAGATTGAAAACTCCGGGTTTTTCCACTTCACCTTCAATAGTCACCGACCAGGGGCTGGTTTTTAAGGTTTTGGCCAGCCGGGTGGAATCCCATTTATTGGTTGAAAACTCGTAATAATTGGTATAACTGGTAGCGTCTTCCTCTTTGTTCACTTCCAGCGGCAAGGAGTGAGAGCCAATGGGCACGTTGGCGTATTTTTTAGCTTCGGCTTTTACTAAATTCGGCATTGCCAAACCCGCCGAACCGGCCACGGCTGCTTTCATGAACTGACGGCGCGCTTCATAAACGGAACGATCAGTAATCTCGCTGCTTAAAATATTGCTTTTGTTCTTTATCAACATGCTTCTACCTTTTGTTTTGAAATTTTCTATCCAGCCAGTAATCCAAACTGACATAACGCCCGCTGCCTATAAAAAATAAACTCAACAGCATGACAAAATAAGTTGCGGCAAACTCAATCCCATTGTTAAGCACGACAAAGTTACCATGTTCGGTCAGCCAATCATAGTTGCCGTATTGTTGCAGAATCGTTCTCGCTTGCTCCAGGCGTTCAATGGCGCCTTGTGTACGCTCAGTGGCAAAAATACCGGTCGCTCCCGCTATCGCCAGCCAGCCGTTGCGCCAGTGCACGGTTAACGCTGCCACCAGTATAATAACTAGCAGCGGCAAGCTCATTAAACGCACCGAAAAACCCACTAGCAAAAACACCGACCCGGTCAGCTCGAAAAAAGTCACTAAAAATGCCATCAGCCACGGCACCGGCAGACCTAATCCCCATTCACTGTTGCCGAACCATTCGGCGGTATCGGAAAAATGCATTAATTTTTGCGTGCCGGCCATCCAAAATACCGGCGCCAAATACAGCCTGAGCAGTAAAGGCGCGCTAAAATCCAAGCATTTGACTTTATCAAAGCATTGATTGGCGACGCTGTTAAATGCCACCCAGTGTTTGATCAGATTGTCGTATTGCCATCTTTTAGCTTCCATAACACGCCTCTTTGATAGGTTTTTGTTTGACGATTCGTGTAATGAATAAACCGCCGCTTGTGGTTTACGCCGGCAATGGGCTAGGCTTTAACCCTGTGCTGCTGTAACATGGCGCAATAACGAACTTGTAAGAAGAGACTGTCATTTTTGTAAAATAATTCAATACCGAACGGTAAATTTAACCATTTGTTAAAAAATAACTGCCGCTATTATTAAACCTTGAGCTGATTTTCAAACTATGCCAAAACCTTGTTACACACTGAAAAACGGCAGCGCTTATCCGCCCGGCGCCAAACTAAAAACCGGCGGGGTTAATTTTTCTATATTCAGCCGTTATGCCGCAGCGGTAGAACTCTTGTTGTTTGAACAAGAAGACAGCCCGGAACCTTTTCAAATCATCAAGCTAAAAAAAGACGTCAACCGAACATTTTTCTCCTGGCATGTGTTTGTAGACGATCTACCCGCCGGCACCTGGTACTGCTGGCGGCTGGACGGGCCTTACCAACCCAGGGAAACCGGCTTGCGTTTCGATAAGCACAAGCACTTGTTGGATCCCTGGGCACGGGCGGTCAGCCACAAACGCTGGCAACGCGGCAAGGCCTGCCTGCCCGGCGATAACGGCAAAACCGCCATGCGTTGTGCTGTGGTGGATGAACATTACGATTGGGGAGGCGACAAACCCCTAGCCATACGCAGCGAAAAAGCCATTATTTACGAACTGCATGTCAGAGGCTTTACCCGCCATCCCTCGTCTAACGTTAAACACCCCGGCACGTTTGCCGGATTAATTGAGAAAATTCCTTATTTGCAGGCTTTAGGCATCACCCATGTTGAGTTGCTCCCGGTGATGGCATTTGACGAACAAGATGTACCCAGCCATACCGCCCAACTGGGCCTGAAAAACTACTGGGGTTACAGCACGCACAGCTTTTTCAGCCCGCATCCCGGCTTCTGCGTAACGCCTGAACACGGCACCCACTTGCAGGAGTTCCGCGATTTGGTCAAAGCCCTGCACAATGCGGGTATCGGCGTCATTCTGGATGTCGTTTTCAACCACACTTCGGAATCCGGAGCACACGGCCCCACCATTAACTTTAAAGGCATCGCCGGCGATATTTATTATCACCTGGACAAAATCGATAGCAGCATATTTCACGATTACACCGGCTGTGGCAATACTGTTAACGCCAACCACCCGTTTGTGGCGCACTTTATTATCAGCTGCCTGGAATATTGGGTCAGGGAAATGCATGTCGACGGTTTCCGCTTCGATCTGGCCAGTGCCTTGGCCCGAGGCAGCAACGGCGAAGCCTTGCAAGATCCGCCCGTGCTGTGGGGTATTGAGCTGTCGCAGCAGCTGGCCAAAACCAAACTCATCGCGGAAGCCTGGGATGCGGCGGGCTATACCAGGTCGGCAGCTTTCCGGGCTACCGCTGGGGCGAATGGAACGGCCGCTACCGCGACGTGATACGGCGGTTTTTACACGGCGAAAACGGTTTGATAAAAGAACTGGCCACACGCTTATGCGGTAGCAGCGACTTGTACGAGCACCAAGGCCGCCTGCCTATCAGCAGTATCAATTTTGTGACCTGCCACGACGGCTTCACCCTTTACGATTTACTAAGCTACAACAAGAAACATAACGCCGCCAACGGCGAAGACAGCCGCGACGGCTGCAATAACAACCTGAGTTTTAATTACGGTGTAGAAGGCGACACGCCCGATCCCGGTATTTCGGCAATTCGCAGGCAACAGGCCAAAAACACGTTTGCCATGCTCTTATTAAGCCAAGGCGTACCCTTGCTGCTGGCAGGCGATGAATTCTTGAACAGTCAGAGCGGCAACAACAACTGTTACTGCCAGGATAACGAATTGAGCTGGCTGGACTGGGACCAAGCCAAGCGCAACCAGGAAATCGTCCGTTTCGTACAGGAAATGATCGCCTTGCGCAAACGCCACCACTCACTGATGCGGCGGCATTTTTTAACCGGCGAAATCAACCTCGACCGCGACCTGCCCGACATCACCTGGCACGGCAAGCTACCCGGCCAGCTTCCGGACTGGGAAGACCCGGACAACCGCCAACTGGCATTCACCCTGGCCGGCATGAGCCCGGACGAGCCGGATTTGTTTATCGTCATCAACATGGCGACAACCGGTCATTCAGTCCAGTTGCCCGTACTCAAAGGCCGCACCTGGCGGCTGGCGGTGGACACCTCGCAAATACCGCCCGGCGATATTATCCCCGAGAACCGGCAAACCGTTTACCGGCGCAAACACTACGACATAGCCGCACGCTGCGTGGTGGTGTTTGAAACTCGAAATTAAAAGCCTGGGCTGATCTGGCGGAAAAAGGCTGCGGTGACTTTAGCAACCGCACCAATACCGGCAGGCGATCGGTTCGGGGTGGACGGGATTGCGCCAGCCACCACTCCCACAGCGCCGGACATGTAGTTTTCCGCCGCCGCTGGTTGAACCCCGCGACTTTTCTTGTCGCAAAATCTGACGGAATCCATAATCCCCAGCGTTGCAACCGCTGGTTATTCAACGTGGTGCATCACCAAAAAATCCAATACAGCGTGGCGATCATGTTTCTTATTATGATTGTTATCACAATATTGTATTAAACCTTAATTACCTTACAATTTATAATGCTAAAATAAACTCAGCAAAAGCATCCCCTTTAATAATTTTAGGGCATGCAATCGGACCCGTAGCGGCAGGTAATACAGGCAGTAACAATGGCCCCAGGGTAGATCAGTGTAAACATCTAACGATTTTAAAAACATCGTCTAAACTTAAGATTTCCGACTGACACACACTTTGTATGTTGCCTCTACTTGAACTGACAAGGCTTGAATCCCTTACATTTCTAGAACTTGCCGACCGCCATCCCTATGCTGATTTCCGCCGGACACGCCTTGAGCATCCTGGCGCTAGGCAAAAGGCATCAGTGAAGCGCTTCGAACATGTGCAAAATCTCACAGCACGGGTATTGGGTCACATTTAAACTCAGTTTCACTTGAATACTTACTACAACTGCCACTATGAAAAAATCTCGCGTATTCTTACTTGAACGCTTCTTGTTATTAATGATCTCGGCACCTTTTGCCCAGGCGACCGAAAGCCCGCAAGCGGCCGATAATGCGGTCGAATTGACCGCTATCGACGTAGTAACGGAAAGCAGCCAAAAAAGCGATCTGCTCAACGCATCCAGCTCCAGCGCTATCCTGACTGAGAAAGATTTATTCTCCAGCCATGTTTTCAATGTCAACGAGGCCTTACGCAAAGTGCCTGGCGTCTATGTCCGGGATGAAGAAGGTTTTGGCATAAGGCCTAACATCTCTTTTCGCGGGTTGAACCCATTCCGGTCGACTAAAGTATTATTCCTGGAGGACGGCCTTCTGCTCAATTTCGCCCCGTACGGCGATAACGATATTTATTATCACCCGCCGATAGAACGCTACGAAGGCATCGAGGTGTTTAAAGGTGCCGAACTGAACCTGTATGGGCCACAGACAATTAATGGCGCAGTCAATTACCTTACCCCCACCCCGCCGGCTAAACCCGGTGGTTATGTCAGCTTCACCGGCGGAAACCGTGACTATTTAACCGGCCATGTCCGTTATGGCGGCACGGTAGAAAAAACAGGCACCTTAGATGCCGTTGGCGGCATTATCGATTACCTGCATAAAGAAGGTAGCGGCGCCCGGGACAATACTTTTGTTAAACTCGACGACGCTAACTTGAAAGGGGTCATCGATTTTAACGCCAAAAATTCGTTGACCCTGCGCGGTGATTATTATCAGGAAAATTCCCAATCCACCTTCGGTATTACCGAAGCCGAACTGCGTAACTTCGGCTACCGCTATAACCCGTTTAGAAACGATGAGTTCATAACCGAACGCTTTTCAACCTCGGCAACCCATGAACTGAGGTTTAACGAAGACAGCAAGCTGTCCACCAGTTTTTACTGGTCGAACTTCAACCGCGATTTCTGGCGGCAATTGAACCAGCAACCTACCGACAACCAGTGCGGCAATGCTTTCCGTGAAGCCCGTTTAAACGGCCAAGCTATCGATGTCGATAGTTGCAATTTTACCCGAGGCAGGTTGCGCCAATATGAAGCCTGGGGCGTGGAGCCGCGCTTGCATGCCAAACACGATTTATTCGGCGTCGACAGTGAACTGGACGCAGGCGTCAGGTTGCATTTTGAAAGCTCCGAGCGCACCACGTTGGATGGTAATACCTCAACGGCGCGAAACGGGGTTGCTATTGAAAACAACAACCGCTTTGCGGATGCCTTCTCCGGCTTTGTCCAAAACCGCTTCATTCTGGGAGATTGGACAGTAACACCCGGAGTAAGAGTGGAGTCGATCAGTTACGAGCGCGAAAACCTTCCTTTCGAAGGTAATCCGGCTTTAGGAATTGCCGGCAATACGTTGAGGACAGTGGGTAAAAATGACTTTAACGAAGTGTTGCCTTCTTTTGCCCTAACTTACCAGCCAATCAGCAATACCCAGCTATTTTTTAATATGCATCGTGGGTTTGCCCCGCCCCGAGTCGAAGACAGTATCTTTGCCGACGGCCAAAGCGTCGAAATCGGCCCTGAAAAAAGTTGGAATTTCGAACTAGGTGTCCGAAGCACCCCGTTCGCAGGCATAAAAACCGACTTGACCTATTTCCATAATGATTTCGAAGCCCTGACAGTGCTTGGTACCGTTGGGGGGAATGATTCGCCGGTAGCGCAGGGGGAGGCTTTATTTGAAGGTTTGGAGTTTTCCAACCGAATTGACCTGGCCGATGTGTTTGGCTGGATACATAACCCCTATCTGCAAATTGCCTACACTTGGGTACCCACGGCGGAAACACTGTCGCCCTTTAAATGCTTGCCGCAGTCTGACGGCACTATCTCCCCAAGATGTCCGAATGGAAACGTGTTGGGATCGCAAGCGGGCAACCGCTCGCCTTATGCGCCGGAACACTTGCTTAATGCCGCCTTGGGTTATTCCCATCCCAGCGGAGTTGATGCCCATTTTGAAGCCGTGCTTACCGACGAGCAATTCGGTGATTTCTTTAACTTGCAGTCCGGTACCGACCATCCCAACGGCCCTAACAGCATCGAAGCGCGCTCCGGCCAATTCGGGAAACTGGAAGATTATATCGTAGTCAACTTTTCGGGAACTTATAAAGTGCATAGAGGCTTGAACCTTTATGTATCGATCAAGAACATGCTGGACAACCAATACATTGTTGACAGGGTGCGCGGCATCCTGACCGGTTCGCCCCGCCTAGTACAAACGGGGTTCAAATACGAATTTTAACGATTGTCTGTTGGGATGAATCGCCTTGACTGAGGCTTGGCCCTGACTAGGCTATGAGAAATATCTCTAGCCGGCTTAGGATGGACAAATTTGCCCGCCAAACTTAAGTTAGGCATAAATCGCGTGGGCACAAAAAACGTGCCCACACTACTTGGCTTGCGGCAAATCATCCAATGCCGACAAAATTGCGCTTCGTTGCTGCAAGTTTCCTAAAGTCAGTTCCCCTCGGACAAAAGAACGCTGGTCTGCCTTCGGGGTACCAATTCCAAACCCGGCTCTGTACCCCCTAAATTGGCTAGCCTCCTTGCGCTCTCTCGTTCTATCAAAGCCTTTAATGCCTCTTTACCAAGCTGGATTTTTCATAAATGCTGGTTAATGATTGCGCTTTTACCAGCAATTCATCGTCTAAAACTATGGTTGTTCGCATGGCCTTGCTCGAAATCCAGCATCGAATGATGATCTTAATCATGCTAGATTTTAACTTAAATGTTCTCTTCCGACACCGTAGCGATGCGCAAAAAGCATTGCTTGGTTGCCACATCTTGCGACTTTAAGCGGCATGCCAAACCCCATGCCGGCCGACAATCAAGACGCCTTCTTCAATTCACCCAAGCCATCGGGCTTTTTGATGACTTGCAGTTGGGCTTTAAAGCGTTTTTGCACGCTTTCCACATGCGAGATGACACCCACGGTTTTACCATGGGTTTGCAGGCTTTCCAAGGTGCTGATAACGGTGTACAGGTTTTCGGCGTCCAGGTTGCCGAAGCCTTCGTCCAGAAATAACGAATCCACTGACTTACCATTGCTGGCAAGTTCCGACAAGCCCAAGGCCAGCGCCAGGCTGACAATGAAGGTTTCTCCGCCCGATAAGGTTTTAGGCAAGCGCCGGATATTGCCTTGCAAGGTATCTTCCACTTCCAACGCCAAACCTTGCTCGCTGGGTTTTTGCCGCAAATAGTAGCGGCCATTGATTTTTTCCAGCACGGCATTGGTGTTGGACAGCAGTTTTTCGACGAGGTTGGCTTGCACGCGGCGGCGCAATGCCCGGCCGTCTTCGGCGCTGATTTGTTCGGCCTCGACTTGGGTTTGCCGCGCGATTTGCTGCTGATCCTGAATCTGTATATCCAAAGCATCATATTCCGCTTGCCAGCGGGCTTGTTCGCGCAATAAGCTATCCAGGCGTTCCAGCTCCAGCGTGACGATATCGATACGTTCGACGGTAAGCTTTTGCTGCACCACCACTAATTCCGGCGTCAGGTCTTTGGGAATGTCCGCCAACAATGCCGATTCTTGCTCACGGCCTTGCTCCAGCAGCACCGTGCGGGCATCGATTTCCTGCTCCAGTTCGGCACGGCTTTGTAACAATTCCGGCTGGGTATCCAAGAGTTCCAGCAACTGCGCCAACTCGTGTTCATCCTTAAACGGCGTGTCTTTCAATTTTTCCTGTAACTGATGCTGTAGATCTTTGCCAGCTTGCTCCTGCTGCGCCAGCCCCTGTTGTTTTTCAGCGATGAGTTTTTGCTTTTCGATGATGGCCAAATGCAGCCCCGCGCCTTCTTCCTGACGCAGTCGGCCCGCGAGTTGCTCAATTTGGGCCGTAGCCTGGCTTATGCTTTCGCGGCTGGCGGCTTCTTTTTCGGCGATAGCCGCCAATTCGTCGCTAATGCTTTTTCGGCGGAACACGTAGCCGTGGCAATCCTGGCGCCTGCTGTTGAGGCGATCGTACAAAGCGTCTTCCTTGCCTTTGGCGGGCAATTTTTCACCCAGCGCTTGAAGTTGTGCCTGCAATTTTTCCATCAGGGCTTTTTCTTCCTGCTGGCATTGGATGATGGCCGCCTGGTAATCGATGCTGTGCTCGGGCTGGCTTTGCGTGTCGGCCTCCAAACGGGCGACTTCGGCGGTGAGCTGTTCGATGGCCGCTTCGCTGTTAACCATTGCCTGTTTCAGGTTTTCGATAGTGGCCTGCGTGGCTTGATAATCTTTTGCCAGCCGGACAATGGCTTTAAGTTCAGCCGTTTCGGATTTTAGCAGCGCTTCCATCATCCCGATATTTTTGATTTCCAGCTCCGGATTGGCGGCATTGAGCCGGTTGCATAAGGTCAACCATTCGGAACCGATCTGCAACAGTCTGGCGTCGGTTTCGCGGTTTTTTTCCGCGGTTTTCCGGGCAGCGATTAATTCCTGCCGCAGCTTGCCGGCCTTGCTAGCCAGCACTTGCAGCTTAACACGCTGATCGATCAGTGCTTTTTGCGAATCGCCGACTGCGGGCGGGCGCAAGGCGTAAGGATGTTGCATGGAACCACATAACGGGCACGGCTTGCCGCTGACCAAATGCTGGCGCTCCGGTGTCAGCCGTTTTAACACGTGTTCGCGGTTGACGGTTTCTTCCAGCACACGGCGAATGTTTTCTTCGCGCGCCAATTCCAGTTCGAGCTGATCGAGCTCGGTACTGATTTCGGCTTCACTTTTGGCTGCTTTGGGTTTGCCGAACAAGCCGAATAACCCGCCAGTAGCTTGCAATTTTTGATGGGTTTTCGCCAGCGCCAGCAGGCTTTGAAAACCGTCTACCCGCGCCTGCTGTTCCTGGCGTAAATCGTCGATGCCGGCAAGGTCGTTGCCTTCGGCCATGGTGGCGAGTTGTTTTTCTTCAGCCTGCAACTTCAGTTTGTTGTCGGCAATATTTTTGTGCTCCTGCTCGATAGACGCTTTACTGGATTTAAGCGTGGCGCCGGTGGTCTTGGCCCATTTCAGATGGGCTTTTTGCTTGGCATTAAAGTCAATCAAGTCGGCGCGCAGCTTTTTCAAACGGCCGGTTTCGGGAAAATCCTCCAGCAAGGTTTGATCGGCGACATGTTGCTCCAACCACGTGTTTACCGTCTCCAGCACGGCTGTTTTTTCATGAGTCTGAATCGCCAACGCTTGCAACAAACCGGTTTCGGCCTGTTTTTGAAAGCTAAGCTGGGCAATCTGCGCTTTCACCTCTTCGATAACTTGTATTTGCTCGCCTATCGAAACCCCGCTGGGCGCCGGCGTTGCCATGGCTCCCGCCACCTTGATCTGCTCCTGTAACAGCTTGAGCTCGTCCTGGTAAGATTGCAGTACCGCCTTGCCTTCCTTGAGCGCATGCTTGTGCTCGAAGATGTCATGCAAATCGCCTTTAAAACGCAACACATCCTGCGCCTGGTCGATACGTTCCAGACTTGCCAGGGTTTTTACCAGATTGGCCTGCGCTTGTTGCAGCCCTTGCTCGTGTTCGAGTATTTGCGCTTGCACCGCGGCCGTGTCTTTTAACACTTTCGATTGGGTTTCATATTGGCTGTGCCGGGCCATCAGGTCGTCGTATTCGTCCTGAAAATCGACCAAGTCGTGTTCGGAAGCTTCGCGCGTTTTGGCATCCAGTAAGGGGATTTGCGCCAAGGCTTGTTTTAGCGACGTAAGTTGAACTTCGGCTTGGGCGGCAGCCTGAGTTACCTGGTTTTTGTATTCGGCATAAATATCGGTACTGACGATTTTTTCCAGAATATCCAGGCGCTCGCTGTCCAATGCATTCAAAAAAGCGGCAAAATCGCCTTGCGCCAGCATGACGGAACGCGTGAAATTGCGGAAATTCATACCGGTAATTTCCGCCATGCGCGTGTTAACCTTTGCAACCGTGTCGGCCAGCACGGTTTCGTCATCGTCCAGCGCCTTAAGTTGCGCCTGCGGCGGTAAGGTGTCGCCTTCCGGATTGCCGTCTTCGCGTTCTACCCGCCAGCTGGCGCGGTAACGCTTGCCAGCGATGGCAAACTCGACATGGGCGAAGCTTTCTGCGGTATGTTGCGTCATGATGTGGCGCGCGGGACGGTCGAAGCGGAAAGTTTCGCCGTAAAGACCTAAGGTGATAGCATCCAAAATACTGGACTTTCCCGATCCGTTAGGCCCGGTGATGGCAAACACGCCGGTGTCGGTAAACGGCGCCTGCTCAAAATCAATCAGGCTTTCGCCCGCCAAGGAATTGATATTCTTGAAATGCAGCTTCAGTATTTTCATGTTTCCGCGGCCTGTAAAAATTTTCCGCATTATACCGCCGCCGGCTAAATTTATCGCGCCGATCACAGTTTTGCAGTTTCGCTAAAAAATTAATTGAACAATGTTTAATTATTGGCTATAGTTTATCCAGACCCGGTTATATTTGTTTGTTAAGATGCGCCCCAGGAGGCCGAACTCATGCTAAAAAAAATTCTGCATTGGCTGTTGACGTTGATCTTCAAGGTCGAAGTCAAAGGCTTAAATAATTATAAAGCCGCAGGCAAACGCGTACTCATTATCGCCAACCACACCTCTTACCTCGATCCGTTGCTGCTGGGGGTGTTTTTGCCGGGCGAGATTACTTTCGCCATCAATACCCAAATCGCCCAACGCTGGTGGCTGAAACCGTTTTTAGGGTTGTCGCAGGTGTTCCCCATGGATCCTACCCATCCCTTGTCGCTAAAGGAGTTGATCCACCACCTCAACAAAGATTCTCACACGGTGATATTTCCGGAAGGTCGGATTTCCACCACCGGTTCCTTGATGAAAATTTACGACGGCACCGGCATGGTGGCCGATAAATCCGGCGCGACGATTCTGCCCGTGCGCATTCAGGGTGCCGAGTACACGCATTTTTCCAAGTTACGCAACATCGTCCGGCTTAGATGGTTTCCCAAAATCACTATCAACATCCTGCCGCCTACCAAAATCGCCGCCGGCCGCGAGCTGCACGGCAAAAACCGGCGTAAATTTAGCGGCCACGTGTTGGCCGACATCATGACCGAAATGATGTTCGCCACCAGCCATTATCGGCAAACCTTATTTGCCGGCGTGCTGGAAGCGCGTTCGGTGCACGGCGGCAAGCGGAAAGTGGTGGAGGATTTACAGCGTAAGCCGTTGTCTTACGATGAAATCATCACGCGTACCGTGGCCATCGGCAACTTGGTTAAAGGCTTTACGGAAACCGGTGAAAACGTCGGTGTATTATTGCCCAATGCCGCCAACACCTTATGCACGGTGCTGGCGCTGCAGCTGTACGGACGGGTCCCGGCGATGCTCAATTTCACCTCGGGCGCCAACGGCATGTTGTCGGCCTGTAAACTGGCGCAAGTTAAAACCGTGCTCACTGCCCGCAAATTTATTGAAATGGGTAAGCTCGAAGCCGAGGCCGAAGCCTTAAGCCGGCAGGTAAACCTGGTTTATCTGGAAGATTTTATCCGCGGCATGACTTGGCGGGACAAGTTAACTGCGCTGATTCAAGCCAAAACCGCGAACTGGTGGTACAAACACGATCAATTCAGCCCGGACAGCCCGGCGGTTGTGCTGTTTACATCCGGCTCCGAAGGCTCGCCCAAAGGCGTCGTGTTATCGCACGCCAATATTCTGGGCAACCTCAAGCAAGTGCAGTCGCGTATCAGCTTTACCCCGCGCGATGTGGTGCTGAATTTTCTACCCATGTTTCATTCCTTCGGTTTTACCGTGGGAACTGTGCTGCCCTTGGTCAACGGCATGACTACGTTTTTTTACCCGACACCGCTGCATTACGCCGTGATCCCGGAAATCGCCTATGAAATCAATGCCACCATAATTTTCGGCACTAACACGTTTTTCTCTGCTTACGCCAAAAAAGCCCATGCCTACGACTTCCATACCTTGCGCTATGCCGTTGCGGGAGCTGAAAAACTGCACGCCAGCACGCGTGAAATCTGGGCCGACAAATTCGGGGTGCGCATTCTGGAAGGCTACGGCGCCACCGAAACCGCGCCGGTGGTCGCGGTCAATACCCCTATGGATTATAAAGCCGGCACGGTAGGCCGTTTTATGCCGGACATGGAATACCGCCTGGAACCCGTACCCGGCATAGAAGATGCCGGCAAACTGCACGTTAAAGGCCCCAACATCATGCTGGGCTATCTCCTTGCCGACAATCCCGGCCAACGGGTACCGCCGGCATCTTTGTACGGCGAAGGCTGGTACGATACCGGCGATATTGCCCATGTCGACGAGGACGGCTTTATCAGCATACGCGGCCGCAGCAAACGCTTTGCCAAAATCGGCGGAGAAATGGTATCGCTGGCAGCCGTCGAGCAGCTGGCCGCCAAAGCCTGGCCGGAAGCCCAGCATGCGGCGGTCAATCTGCCCGATATTAAAAAAGGCGAACAAATTGTGCTCTTGACCACCTGCAAAAACGCCAGCGCGGCGGCATTATCCGCCGCTTCGCCCGGCGTAACCGCCATCAACCTGCCGAGAAAAATTTTTGCAGTCAACACCATACCGGTCACTGCTACGGGTAAAATCAACTACCCCGCCGCCACCGAATTAGCCATAGCAAAACTCACCGCCGCACCGGATGCTGAACATGAATAAAGCCATTTTGCCATTATTGTTCGCCCAGTTTTTATCGGCATTTGCCGACAATGCCATCTTGTTTGCGGTCATCGCCATGGTGTTGCATTCCGAACAACTGCCCGGCTGGTATGTGCCTGCGCTGCAAAGCGTATTTTTGATAGCCTTTATCGTGCTGGCACCCTGGGTCGGCAGTTTTGCCGACCGCCATCCCAAATCGCGCGTGCTGGTCATTGCCAACCTGATCAAGGCCTGCGGCGCCGGTATGCTGGTGGCGCATGTGGAACCCCTGACGGCATATAGCATTGTCGGCTTGGGAGCTGCAGTTTACAGCCCCGCAAAGTACGGCATTTTGCCTGAGTTGGCGGGACATCAAGGCCTGGTAAAAGTGAACAGCTGGATTGAAGGCTCCACCATACTCGCTATCTTAGCGGGCATGGTAGTCGGCGCCAAAGTGGCCGATTATTCGGTTTCCTGGGCTTTGGCCGGCACGGTTATTATCTATGTGCTGTCAGCCGCAGTCTCCCTGATGCTGCCGAAAACGCCGCATAAAACGCCGGCAGCGGGCTCTCAGCTCATCGCTTTCGGCAAGGAGATCAAAGCTTTTCTGGTCAGCCCGCGCTCGCGTTTCGCCATCGTCAGCGCTTCTTTATTCTGGGCGGCGGCGGCTAGCCTCCGCGTCATGCTGGTCGCCTGGGCGCCCTTGGTTTTAGCCAGCAAAAACGCCAGCGATATTTCCGAACTAACCCTGGCTTTGGCCATCGGCATTATCACCGGTTCCGCCCTGGTGCCCAGCCTGATCCCGCTGGAGCATCTGCGGCGTGCGCGCATCCCCGCCTACCTCATGGGCTTGAGCATCGTGCTGTTAAGCTTTACCGACAGTATTTGGCCGGCACGCGGCGCTTTGTTTCTGATCGGCATGATGGGCGGCATGTTTATCGTACCGGTCAATGCCGCACTCCAGGAAATCGGCCAGCAAAGCATAGGCAGCGGCAGCGCGGTGGCTCTGCAGAACTTTTTCCAGAACGTCGTCATGCTGGCATCGTTAGGCTGCTATACCTATGCCGCCAGCCAAGCCGTAGCGCCGGCGGCAGCCATGGTGGCGCTGGGCGGTGTGGTATTTTTAGCCACTTTGTTAATTTCCGGGCGCTTGCGCGACAGCTAAGCAGCTTTTGTTTTAACGCTAACACCCAAGGATTGTGACCCCATGAAAACCCCTATAGTTGTGCTGGTGCACGGCTTTCTCGACCACGGCAGTTTATTTAACCGGCTGCGCCACGACCTTAGAAAGCAAGGTTTTGAAGTTTATGCCATCAATCTCAAACCCAACGACGGTCGCCACGGCATCGAACCTTTGGCCGAGCAGCTTAAAAACTTTATTGATTCCATTTCCGCTCCCGCGCAAACTGTCGCCTTGATCGGTTTCAGCATGGGCGGGATTGTCTGCCGTTACTATCTGCAGTGTTTGAACGGCTTAACCAAAGTCCACCGCTTTATCAGCATCGCCAGCCCGCACCAAGGCACTTACACGGCCTATGGCTTACCGATAAAAGCCTGCCGCCAAATGCAACCGGGCAGCCGGTTTTTGGCCAAGCTCAATGAAAAGGTTGATTTGCTGAAGCCGGCAAATCCGGTCTCGCTGTGGACGCCGTATGACTTGATGATTGTGCCTGCGCACAGTGCAATTTTGCGTATTGGTGAAACAGTCAAACTGCCGGTTTGGTTTCATCGCTGGATGGCGAGGGACAAGCGTGTTATAGAATGTATAACAGCGGTTTTAGCCGACAGTTAGATTGCTTTACCGGCTATTACCGATTGCAAACAGACTAAGATTCAACAGGAGGCTCTATGAAAATATTCGGTAACATGCTAATTATGCTGCTTGGCTTGTCTGCCGCCAGCGTTTATGCCTGCCAAGTCGACAACGATTGCGCGTTGGGTTCGCGTTGCGTACGCACGGCGGGACAATTGAATGGCGTTTGCCAGGGCGGAAATAATCCGGGCAACCAAAACGATAAAAACCCCTACCGCACGCCGGGTGATTTTACCGGTAAAAAAGGTAATACCTGCACGCTCAATACGGATTGCGGAATCGGCGGCAAATGCGTTAAAGGCAATAACTATACCGGCCATTGCCAGTAACTCAACCCCGGCTAACCCAACCTCTCAAGAAGCCGGTCACCAGTATTTCCACACTGGCGATTACATTATTTACACCGGCCCTATCTAACGAACCGTTTAAGGATAGCACGCAAATCCCATGCACCCCGGCCCAAAGCGCGCGCGCCGCGCGCTTGCAATCCTCGGCGCTGCGTTCCGGCGCAAGCTGGCTGATTAAATGCTCGATAGGGCTGAAAACCTTGTCGATTTTTTCACTATACCATTCCGGCAGACTGGATCCCGGCGGCAAGCGGTATTCAAAAATCATCTGCCAACGGTTGTAATGGGTATTGGCAAACTCCAGATAAGCCTGGGCCATTTGTTCAATCGCTTGTGCCGGGCCGCCGTTTTGCTCAATCTGCAACGCCAATTCAATATCGTCCAGGGTTTTGGCGTTAATGTGCATGACCAGATCAGCCATGTTTTCAAACACCATGTAAATGCTGCCTACTGTGTAATCGATGCTCATGGCGATTTTACGCACCGTCAAACCGGCAAAACCTTCTTCGATGACGATATTTTGGGCGGCGTTCAACACCATGTCCCGGATTTCCTGTTGACTGTGTTCGCTTCGTCTGGCCATAGTTTGCTGTTAAGATGAAGTGGCTGTGTTAACGTTTAAAGCTAAAGCCGTGGATGTTGTGGCTAACAATTTTATCACTTAAAGATTATGAATCATGATTTACTCGCCGTGGTAGACGATCACGACTTTATTGTCGACTACCGCCCGCGCCATTTAGTTCACGCCATGGGCTTAAAACACCGTGCCGTCCATGTTTTGGTGTTTAATGATACCGGTTTGCTGTTTCTACAAAAACGCAGTTTAACCAAGGACATTAATCCGGGCTTATGGGACACCTCAGCCGCCGGCCATGTCGATGTCAACGAAAGCTATGATGCTTGCGCTTACCGGGAAACTTCGGAGGAACTTGGCATACAGCCTGAGCAACTGGAATTTTTGTTTAAATTGTCCGCCTGTGAAACCACCGGCATGGAATTCGTACAGGTTTACCGCTGCCGCCTTAACGGGCCGTTTTCACTGGCGGCTGATGAGATCGACGACGGCCAATGGTTTGAAGCTGCCGCGATAAGCTTAAGAGTCAATGGGAATGACCCGAGCTTGACCGGTACTTTTAAAATGATCTGGCGCGAATTTCGTGCCTATACGGCATCTGCCGACTAAGATAAGCTGGCGAAGCGGACGGGGCTCGAACCCGCGACCACCGGCGTGACAGGCCGGTATTCTGACCAACTGAACTACCGCTCCGTTCCAGAGCCGATTAGTTTAGCGCAATTCAGTCCTCAGTCAAGCTTTAATACACGTCAATTACACCAAACGGCCCCACATATCGTGCTCGTCGGCGTCTTCCAGCTCCACTTTAACCACATCTCCGGTTTTTAAGTGGGTTGCGCCATCTATAAAAACCAAGCCGTCTATCTCCGGCGCATCGGCCATGCTGCGGGCAACGGCGCCTTCTTCAACCACTTCGTCTACTAAAACGGTTTCAATACCGCCGATACGGCGCTGCAGTCGCGCTGCGCTGATTTGCTCCTGCACCGCCATAAACCGCGCCAGCCGCTCTTGCTTAACGGCTTCCGGCACGGCATTGGGCAGTTCATTAGCGGCAGCTCCTTTAACCGGTGAATAGGCAAAACAGCCGACCCGATCCAATTGCGCCTCTTCAAGAAAATCCAGCAATTCCTCAAAAGCGGCTTCGGTTTCGCCGGGGAAGCCGACAATAAACGTGCTGCGCAAAATAATGCCGGGACATTGCCGGCGCCAGCTTTTGATGCGCTCTAAAGTATTTTCAGCAGCAGCCGGCCGCTTCATAAGTTTTAAAATATCGGTATTGGCATGCTGAAACGGAATATCCAGATAAGGCAGGACTTTACCTTCCGCCATTAACGCTATCACTTCATCGACATGCGGGTAAGGGTAAACATAATGCAGGCGTATCCAGATATCCAGCTCACCCAAGGCTTCGGCCAAATCGAAAAACCGGGTTTTGCGTTCGCGTCCGCGCCAGCTCCTCGGTTGATATTTCAAGTCCAGGCCATAAGCACTGGTGTCTTGCGAAACGATTAGCAGTTCTTTCACGCCGGCATTGGCCAGACGTTCCGCTTCCTGCATCACTTCGTCGATAGGCCGGCTCACCAGATCGCCGCGCATGGACGGAATAATGCAAAAACTGCAACGGTGATTACAGCCTTCGGATATTTTCAAATAAGCGTAATGCCGGGGTGTTAGTTTAATGCCCTGCGGCGGAATTAAACTGATAAACGGATCATGCGGTGGCGGCAGGTGCTCGTGCACGGCACTGACGACCTCTTCCAGGGCATGAGCGCCGGTGATTTTCAGCACCTGCGGATGGCGGGCGCGGATTTCCGCCCCTCTGGCGCCCAGGCAGCCGGTAACAATCACCCGCCCGTTTTGCGCCAAAGCCTCGCCTATACTGTCCAACGACTCTTCCACGGCGGCATCGATAAAACCGCAGGTATTAACTACCACCAGATCGGCATCCTGGTAGGTGGGGGAAATGTTATAGCCTTCCGAGCGTAATTTAGTGAGAATACGCTCGCTATCGACCAGCGCCTTGGGGCAGCCTAAACTGATGAATCCGATATTGGGTGTTGTCATTTGGGTTCCGTTGATAAATTCCGCTGCCAATTTCAACCGGCGTTGGCAATAAAAATAGCGCGTTTGGGT
>PERF01000049.1 GCA_002928495.1 Methylobacter sp.
GCTCGATCTCAATACCCGTTTCTAGGCACATATAATGAAGCTATTAAGCGCAAGAATTCTAGGGCTTGGACTGGCAATATCAATGTTGTTGCCGGCATTGACACTGGCCGCCTCCAGAAACGCCGGCGGCGGTGACAAAATTGTCGGTAAATTGCAAACCATGGTGCGTGATATTACTGCCGAACGTGATCAGTTAAAAGCCGCCGGAGATCAGCTGAAAGCGGAAAACGATAAGCTTAAAGCGGAGCTTGATAAAGCCAAACAGGAAAAAACCGAGGCCGCGCAAACCGGCGAGCGCTTAAACAACGAGCTTAATACACAAAAAAGTACCAACGAAGCAGTGCGTGGCAAGCTTGAACAAACGCATGCCAAGCTGTTAGAAGTTATCGAGAAATATAAGATGCTGAGCCAGGCTAAAAATGATTTGGCTCAGCAACATGCAAGCTTGCAAAATACTCAAAAACTTACCGGTGAACAGCTGCAAATTTGTGAAGATAAAAATCTGAAGTTATTTGAAGCCGGTCAGCAAGCCGTTAAAAGTTTTGAGGATAAAGGTTTGCTGGATACGTTGTTGCATGACGAGCCGCTGTTGCAGTTTAAAACCGTGGAAATGGAAAATTTAGTCCAAGAGTATGAAGATAAGCTGCTGAAGCAACAATACCAACATACGGAGATACCTGCAGCCAATCCTGCTCAAACACAGGCGCCGCAGCCGGCTGAATCAGCGCCGGAGCCGGAGGTGAATGAACAACCTCAGGAACAACAATAACACTAAACCTGAATCTGAACATTTCTGCGAACAATTTCCAAGACAAATACCTAATTAGCCTTTAGCATACGCGGGTTCGAATATTTACATTCAATCACGCCCCCAAAATTTATAACAAGGTTTAACTTATGACTTCACCGGCATTTTCGATAAAAAAATTAACGGTACTGATTTTAGCCATAACGCTTGCTGCCTGTGGCGGCTCAGAGGAACGCAAAACTAAATATTTGGAGGAAGGAAAAAAGCTTTTTGCTGCGGGCGATTATAAAAAAGCGCAAATTTCATTTAAAAACGTGCTTCAGATTGATCCCAAAAATGTTGAAGCCCGCTTTGAAATGGCCGAGTCATCAAAACAACTGGGAGATTTGCAAGGCGCTGTAGGCCAATATCTGGCGGTTGTCGGCGAAGATCCCAAGCATTTTATGGCCAGGCTAAGAATGGGCCAAGTCTATATGCTGGTGGGAAAATATGACGATGCCGAGAAAATGGCTAACGAAGCGCAGGCGTTAGATGCTGAGAACGTAGAGGGCATGGTTTTATTGGCTTCTGTATTAAACGCCAAGAAAGAAACTGATCGGGCTGTTACCGTGCTGGAGTCGGCGCTGAAAAAAAATCCGGATTTTATGGCGGCTAATTTGTTGATGGCATCGATAACCTCTAAGGCGGGAAAAACCGATGACGCTATCGAAATGCTGAAAAAAATCAGCGAAAAAAATCCAACCGATCCCGCGCCTTTGCAATTGTTGGCGCAATTGTACGGAGAAAAGAAAGATGTTGAAAAAGTACAGCAAATGTTGGAGTCACTGGTAAAAGTACAGCCGGATAAATTGGAATATCGTATTCGTTTAGCGGTATTCTTCACGGCGGTAAATAAATTAGATGATGCGAAAAATGTTTTAGATCAGGCCGTTAAAGATTTGCCGGATAATGAAAATGCCAAATTGGCGTTAATTGAGTTTTTGGTTAACCGGCGGACTGTGGAAGAAGCCATGGCCGAATTAGTGCCATTTGTCGAGCAGAATCCCGATAACTATAATTTGCGCTTCAAAATGGCTGAATTGCAGTTGGCACAAAAACAGCCGGAAAAAACCGAAGCCACATTGAAAGAAATCGTTGAACTTGATAAAAAAGGCCCTCAATCGATCAAGGCGCGAAATAAGTTGGCGCGTTTGTACACAGCGCAAAAGCGGGCAGATGACGCTAAAGTCTTAATCAAGGAAATTATTGAAGAAAACCCTCGCGATGCCGATGCATTAACCCTCAGGGGTGAATATGCACTGGCTGAAGGCAAAATTCCCGATGCAATCGGTGATTTCCGCGCGGTTTTGGTCGATCAACCACAAAATACTACCGTGCTTAAATTACTAAGCGCCGCCCACCTCGGTAATAAAGAACCCTTGCTGGCGCGTGAAAATATGGAAAAAGTGCTGGAAATCAATCCCAAGGATGAGCCGGCACGGCTGGACTTAGTGCGGCTGTTGCAAGAAGCGGGTAAAACCGATCAAGCATTGCAACAGTTGGATGCATTATTCAAAATAAACCCCAAAAGTAAATTGGGGTTAGAGGCTTTATTCAAAGTCTATCTTTCACAAAAACAATGGGATAAAGCCCAGGATATTGCCAAAAGACTGCAAGAAAACTACCCGGATGAAGCCATGGGCTACTTCTTATCGGGTATGGGTTACCAATTTGAAGGTAAACTTGATAAAAGTGTTGGCGCCTTTGAAAATGCATTAACCAAGCAGGCCAATGCCATAGAGCCGTTGACACAATTGGTTAAGAGTTATTTGGCATTGAAACAGCCGGATAAGGCGCTGGCAAAATTAAGCGCGGTGGTTAAATCCAACCCTCAAAACTTTATTGCCAACAATTTGTTGGGTGAAGTTTATATGGGTACCGGCAAGCTGACAGAAGCGTTGTCTACTTTTAAGAAAACCATTGAAATTAAGCCGGAATGGCCAACACCTTATCGCTGGATAGCTAAAATTTATTTGGCCCAAGGCAATAAAGCGGAAGGGATCAAGACTTATCAAGATGGTATCGAAAAAAGCAAAGGTGCTTTGGAATTACTTAATGATTTAGGTGGCGTGTATGACGGCATGGGAGAACCTGAGAAAGTCATCACTTTGTTCGAAGATGCCTACAAGCAAAGTCAAAGGCCTGAAATTGCCAATAATCTGGCCAGTTACCTTGCCGACCATGGCAAAGATAAAGCCGGTCTTGACCGCGCGGGGCAGTTGGCAGAAACCTTAACCAAGGCAAGTAATGCCAACATGTTGGATACGGTTGGCTGGGTAGCTTATAAACAAGGTGACATGGCTAAAGCGCAGGAGTATCTATTGAAAGCGATTTCACTCGATCCCGAATCGGCAATTAATAACTATCATCTGGGTATGATTTATTTTAAACAAGGTGATAAAACTAAAGCTGCCGAGCACCTGAAAAAAAGTATCGATAAAAAAGTGGAATTCTTTGGTGTTAACACGGCAAAAGAAACCCTTAAAAGCCTTGATGGCAGCTAGTTAGCTTAGTTTACAAGCTAGATTACAAAACGGTATCCGGGTCAGTCCGGATACCGTTTTTTTTTGCCGGATAATATTTAATCATGCTGTAACGCGATGATGTTTAAATACCTTCAATTTCAATCTTGGATAGGGAGGTCTAAATGTTTTTGCAGCGTATTGGGCATGTCTTAAGTTTGTTTTTAGTGTTTTCACAGGTTGTATGCGCAGAAGGTTTGGGGAATACCGCATTTAAGCATTATGCGCATAAAATGCCGGAAGATTTGGTCGCTGAAGTAAAAAACCAAGAACAACTTCGTTTAATAGTCCGGTATGAAGATACTGCAATTGAAGCGGATATACAGCGTTTCAAAATCAGTTTAAAACAAGACAAGTCGAGCAACGGTAAACTTGCGGAATACAAAGCCGGAAAATACGGCGAAATGAAATCGGCCATCATGCCGCAGATGGATCCCGGTTTAGTTAAATTGCACCAGGATTATAGTCATCTGCCCATGAATGTGGTGCTGGTCAAGGGCGAAAAAGGGCTTTTGGCGTTGGTTTCAAATCCAAAAGTCATGGAAGTTTTTAGAGATACGCCCTTACAACATTTTCTCACCCAAAGCGCAGCCTTAGTCCGGGCAACGGATACCCGAGCCCAAACCGGTTATGATGGAGCCAATACCACCGTCGTTGTGTTGGATACCGGCGTAAATTATGCGTTAACAGATTTTGGTAACTGTACTGCACCGGGACAGCCTGCTTCATGCCGGGTTGCCGTAGCCCAGGACTTTGCCACCGAAGATAATACCTTAGACGCGGACGGCCATGGAACCAATGTATCCGGAGTGGTAGCCGGTATTGCCAGAGGCGCCAGATTGGCGGTTTTCGATATTTTTGATGGTTCCTCAGCCTTTAGCTCAGTAACTATTTCCGGAATAAACTGGGCAATCGCCAACCAATCTACCTTCAATATTAAAGCCATTAACTTGAGTGTTGGTGATGCCTCTCAAAACGCAACGCAATGCTCTGGTGGTAATAATCCCTTTAGAGCGCCGATAGCAGCAGCTTATAATGCCGGAATTTTTACAGTCATTGCGGCGGGTAATAGCGGATTTAGCAATGGCTTGGCAAATCCGGCATGCACGCCGTTAGCGGTTTCTGTCGGTGCGGTTTATGATAGCAATGTTGGCAGCATTAGCTTTGGCGTCTGTAGCGATACTGTAACTGCTGCCGATAGAGTGACGTGCTTTTCTAACAGTGCAAGCTACCTGAGCCTATTAGCTCCGGGTGCGATTATTACTGCGGCCAGCAGCAGCTTCACAGGCACCTCGCAAGCTGCTCCGCACGTTTCAGCTGCGATAGCCATTCTTCAAGGGGCAAGGCCCTCGGAAACATTACCGAGTACGTTGAGCCGGTTAACTACTAACGGTGTATCTGTTTTGGATTCCAGAAATAACCTAAGCTTTCCGAGGTTAAACATTTTTGCCGCGCTGGGTTCGGTAAATGATAATTTTGTCGATAGCCAAGCCATTATTAATGGGGTGACCAACCAGACAGTAACCACCTTCGGTGCCGTTACTTCAAACCAGTTTTCCAGCAAACAATCAGGTGAACCCAATCATGCCGGCAATGTTGGGGGAAAATCCGTCTGGTTTCAATGGACCGCGCCAGGCGATGGTTTGGTGACTATAGATACTCACGGCAGCAGTTTTAATACCTTGCTGGCCGTGTATACGGGTAGTGATGTGGCGGCATTGACTGCGGTTGCGGCCAATGATGACGATGGCAGCGCCAATGGTACTAGCGGATTGAATTTTGTAGTTGCTGCAGGAACAGTCTACCGAATCGCAGTTGACGGCTTTGGCGGCGCTTCCGGTCAAGTGTCCCTCAATATACAATTCAACACCAATCCAACTTCAACTACCTCGGCTACTGTGCCGCTGCTACCGGAACTTGGGCAGTGGCTGTTGGCGTTTTTACTTTGCCTGCTGGCCGCAGGAATTCTGCAACGTAAGCAGGCGAAAATTATTTTCCTTAAATTTAATGACGTTATCGGTGGATTTATTCAATACCGTACCAAGCACATTAATTTCTTTCAGCAATTCAGCCGATTGCTTTAAATCGTCGGTTTTGGTATGACCTTCACTGACTACTAGTAGAACACAATCGACAAAAGGTGAAAAACCCAGCGTATCCGCTTGCGTTAACAACGGTGGAAGGTCGAAAATGATGATCCGGGTTGGGTAGCGGTTTTTAAACTCCTCCACCAAGCGCAGCATTTTGGGCGAACGCAATAATTCGGTTGAGTTAAATACAGCATTTCCAGCCGGCAAAATAACCAGTCTGTCAATGCCGGGGTTAATCAGTAAATCGCTTAAAGGCGTGTCGTTGAGCAAGTAGTCGGTGAGCCCCAGTTCAGTTTCAATGCCGAACATGTTGCAGACGCTGGGGTTCTGAAAATTAGCGTCAACCAATAAAACCGTGCGGTTTAATTCCATCGCTATGCTTATAGATAAGTTAACCGCAGTCAGGCTGGTACCGGTTTTGCTCATTGGGCTGGTAACCGCCACAGTTTTCCAATCCATCGCATCCATGTAGTGTATACATCGCGTTCTAAGCATTTTGTATGACTCCAGCCAGCGACCGGGTTTGATTCCGGTGATAATCCGGCTTTCGACCAGATGTTTATTCTCGGGCGATTGAATTCGGGTTTGCGTATAAGCAAAGTTGGTGATGCTGTCGTTCATGGCTTGACCTTGATATTTAATTTTTCGTAAGAGTTCAGCGACCGCTCTGAGCTAGCGGTTCCCCTCATTTGAAATGAGGGGAAGGGGAGATAATTTAAATCAATCCCCCTCTATCCCCCTTTTTCAAAAGGGGAGGTAGTATTCATACTATTTTTGACCGCATACTGAATAGTTACATTTGTTCAATAAACCGGCCCTTGTTATACCCCAGCAATGACATTAAGCAGTTTGAACCAGAAAACATCAAGCGGTAGAATGAAGTAATGAAAAGCTATAAGCGCAACAATGGCGGTGATGATTGCGCCTATGATCAATATTCGATGCCGTTTTACAACGGCACTATGTTCCTGCTTGTTTTGCAGATAAGGAATGCTTGCCAATGGAGCAACACCAAGAATAGCGGTAATCGTATTTTCGCTGTTGATAGTTGCATTCATCATCTCCATTAAGGCGACTATGCCAAAGCTGGCAGCCAGCGCAAATATAATACCCAAAAAGAAGATGGCTTTCCGGTTCGGACTGATAGGTTCAAGCGGAGCTTGCGGCGGGTCAATCAAGGTAAAACGCTCGCCTTTACGCTCAACTTCCAATTGTTGGGCGATGGACGCTTCCATTTCCCGTTGGCTCACTTCACGATAACGGAGGTTGGAGTTATCCAATTCCTGAAGTAAATCAGCGTACTCTTTTTCCACTACAGGCGCTTCACGCAGGCTGCTTCTAAGAGTATCCATTTTTTGCCTTAATTGAGTGCGTGTTCTGTCTAAGGACTCCATTTCGGCATTAATAGATTTAAGCTGCACGGTAAGATTAATAAAGGCCGGGTTTTCAGGCTCTACCCTGGATTCAGTTACTTCCGTTTGTTTGGCTTGTACCAGCGATTGCTGCAATAAGTCTATTTGCTTTTTCAGTTTGATAACATCAGGATGTTTTTCAGAATATTGCTCTAAAAGCGTAGCCAGTTCGGCTTTTTTATTGGTTAATTCGTCATTCAACTTTTTCAAGTCTTCATTCGTTGAGCCGATTTCTTTCTTGATCGACTCCATTTCCCGCCGGGCTTTTACGACATCGGGATGGTTTTCCGAATAACTGGCGGCTAAACTGGGATACAAAGATTCAAGTGTTTTTAAACGATCTTTCAAGCTCGGCACACTGTTAACGCCGGAGGTGTTGGGGTCAATTCTGGACAAATCACTTTCAATTATAAATTTGCGTTCTTTTAGCGTAAGTTCCTGATTATCCAGCGCTCTCAATTGATTTTTTATATCGTTGAGTTCTTGTTGGTTTAACTGATTGATTTGGGGTAATTGGTCGAGATTTTTTTCCTTAAATGTTGCCAAATCGGTTTGAATCTGTTGAATTCTTTCTTTCAAGCGATGCGCTTCTTCACGCAGAAATACCATTGCGTTTTCTGCGGATTCGGTACGCGTTTTGATATTTTCTTTAAGAAAAAGTGAGGTTAATTCGTTGGCTACTTTTTGAGCTATTGCTGGGTTTTGATCCTCGAAAGACAATGTAAAAGCAATAGTTGCTTTTGAAGAGCTGCTGCTTTTGCCACCTACATCAGCACTTATCGTGTCGATCTTTAATCGATCACGCATTTTTTCGAGAATTCTTTCTTCTGATTTTTTTTTACGTTCATCGGGATAAAGGTCATATTTTTGTATGATCTCATTCAAGTTAGGTCGAGTGATAATTCGTTGGCTAATTACTTTAATTCGTTGATCAGCGAATGAGGTAACAGTTGATCGAACCAAATCAGGTGGGATTTCTTGCTCCTCGATCAAGATGGTTGCTGTAGATCTGAACACCGGAGGTAATATGACAGCCAGCACACTACTAATTGTTAAAATAATTACAAACGGGATCAGCAAAAACTTGCGTCGCCGGTTAACTATTTTTACATAATCTTTTATGCTAGGCGTTTGATTATCCACGCTATTTTACCTGTTTATTTACTTTGGGTTGATACGAAAATTGAAATCTTAGAGTATTTCCGACAGCATCTCTGTTAGAGGCGTTGTTAAAGTTTTGTTGGCGGTATGTGTAAGAAAACTCAAGGTTAATATCTTCACTCCAACGCCAATTGAGTGATGGCGATAAGGAAGAAAATGTTCTACTGTTATTATTGCTTAAATTTCCCACACTTTCCGTTTGTAAATAATTTCCTGAAATACGGCTAAATAATCTTTCATTGATGTTATAAGTTGTACTAGCAGATATTGTAGTACTCTGTTGCTGTTGGCCTGTGCTTGCTGGATTTAGTTGTTGGCCAAGGTTAATGCTGATGTTACCCCATTCCATGCTTCGACTTAAATTTGCAGAGAATATCTGACCATCCGTTGTTGTTTTTAATTGCCCGTTGAGAAATTCGGAGTCTGTGATTCGCTTACCAATTGATAAGCCAAACTGTGTTTGTTCATCTGGTATATATTGCCAGCCAATTTGAATACTAGTGGTTTTTGAGCTTTGGTTGCTTTGTGGAGCCTCAAAAAGGGAATATGCCGTACTCAGACTAATGTTTTGCCGTTCTGACAATCTGTGAATAATTGAGCTGGATAATTGTTGACTAGTAAAACCTATCAACCCGTTTGTAACGGTATTACTATCATCAAATTCAACATCGTTAAAACTATAACCAGTCTGTAAAGTATTATTTTCAGTAAGTTTGTAGCCAAAACTTGGTGAAAATGATCGGCTAGTTCTAAAAACATTAATATTCGTTAAAATTCCAGAGCCAACAGCCGTCAACTCTGTAGTTATAGATGATTGAACAGAATGGTTTCCGTCTAAAGTAAAAGTAAAACGATCAGCAATGAAACCATATTTAGCATCAAGAATAGTTTCGGTTGCATCTAAGTTGGACTCATTATCATAGAGGAGCTGGTTAGCTTTAAAATTAGCTTCCAAGTCACCATTATCGAGTAAGTAGCCGAATTTTAGGGCCGGGGATAATGTTGTAATAAAATTAATAGGTACTTTATTTGGCTGTAGACGTAAATTATCTTCATAACGTTCGTTGGCAGTAAAAGAAGGGAGAAATATGTATTCATCACCATTACATGTAAAGGAACAACAAATACAAGTAAGCAATATAAATCCCTTTTTCATTTCACGCTAACGCCTTGATATTTTGTTTGGTCAAGGGACAGTAACCGTATCACCTGCCTGCAACAAAATATTTTGTTCAAGGTGTTCACCACTCAAGGCATCGTTATAATCAAAAAGAAAAACGATGACTTGTTCGCCAACACGTCTTAGCACACGAATGGAATCTGAATCGGCAAAAACGGTAAGCCCACCTGCTAAACTAAGTGCTTGCAGAACGTCAATGGGGCGGTTAACGGGGAATTGGCCCGGTCGATTGACTTTGCCGATCACAAAAATTGAGTTGCCTCCATTTTGAAGTAGCTTTACGTTGACAACCGGATCGGCGATAAACTCAGCGAGTTTTGTAGCAATTGCATCTTCAATGCTAGGAATTGTTTTACCGGCAGCGACAATTAGACCCGCCAAAGGAAAGGTAATATTGCCATCCGGAGCCACAAGAATTTGCTGTTGTTGTAGGCCTTCTTCCTTCCAAACTGAAATTTCCAGAACATCTCCCGGAGCAACCAAGTAGTGGGCTAAATCGACTGTAGTGGCAGGATTATGGCTATCGGCAGGAGCTCCCGTTGTTGAAGGTAGGGGCAAGGGTTCAAGTTCCTTTGAAGTGGGTTCGGTAACTTCTGCCGCTGATTGGGGTTCCGCTACGGCAACATTAATGTAAAAGCCAATAACTAAGATGACTAATATTTGTTTCAAAATCTTTCCTTTTTGACAATTAAGTTAATGCACCCAACAGGATCAATGCCGTGAAGTTAAGAGAAACTAGTCGTTCGGCAGCGATTGCCGTAACCCGGAAGCCACGGATGGCGAAGCCTGTTCCAAATCCCTGTGGACTGGATGTCGGCAATCCTTGCCGACATGACGATTTAACTTAACGCCATTGCCAATAAAATAAGGGCAATTAAATTTCAGTAATTATAAGCCTAGAATATAACAGAAATAAGACAAGTCGGAGTGAGTCTGTTTCATCGGAATCTTGTAAATTCAAAGAGACCTATTATAAAAAGTTTAATTTTTACAATAGGTTGAAATACTTTAAACAAAATTGTCATCAATTTTTAATAAAAAGGCAGGATAATGTTAGCCATTATTGTTTGCTTTTAATGTCTAATTTTAGCTTATCAATCGAAAACTTTTTACCTATCCTATCGTTTTTATCTTAAGATTTACGTTGGGTAAGTAAAAATCCTTGCTTTGGCGACACTTATCCGGAATTGCCCCATAGTTTCGCTCGAATTTTTCTTACTTGCTTAAAAATGAATTTTCTCACTCACGATCAAACCTCAACGAAGTTGAAACCCAATTTTGCAATGTACTTATGGGCGCTTTCCGTATTACTGCTTGGTTTTACGTTTAGAACCTCTTTAGAGGAAATGTTTAACGTCTGGAGTAATGTTGAGGAGTACAGCCATGGCTTTTTCATCCCTGCAATCAGCATCTATTTTTTATGGCTACGCAGGGGAGAGTTAGATTTTGTTAAAACCTTTCAAGAGTCTTTGCCGGGCTTGTGTATAGTTTTTTTGGGGTTGGCTATTTTTGTTCTTGGCGGATTGGCAACGTTAAAAACGGTTGAGCAATATGCTTTTTTGATTACCTTGACTGGCTTTTTTACGATGGCTTTTGGACTTAAAGGTTTAAAAGTTGGCGGTATACCCTTGTTGTTTTTAGTGTTTATGGTGCCGTTCCCGCCATTTATATTGAACAATCTATCTTCAAAATTGCAACTTATTTCTTCTTGGCTAGGTGTCGAGTTTATAAGGGCTTGCGATATTTTGGTTTATTTGGAAGGCAACGTCATTGATTTAGGTGGTTATAAACTACAAGTTGTTGATGCGTGTAGTGGCCTGCGTTATTTATTTCCATTGGCGAGTTTATCATTTTTATGTGCTTATTTGTTTAAGGGGCCGCTCTGGCAAAAAGCAGTGGTTTTTTTGTCTTCCATGCCGCTAACTATTTTAATGAACAGTTTTCGCATTGGCGTTATCGGGGTGTTGGTAGACAACTGGGGCACAGCGATGGCAGAAGGTTTTTTGCATGACTTCGAAGGTTGGATCATCTTTGTTGTCTGCATGGTAATCCTATTTGTTGAGATGTGGGGATTATCGCGGTTAAGCGGCCGTAAAACCGCATTTAACGAGTTAGTGTTGATTCCTAGTGAATGGTCCGAGCATTCTGAACACCGCAACCCCGAGCCGAAAGTCAATCATTCAGTTTACCTGGCCATTTTCGCGTTGTTGCTGGTAGCCTTTGTGTCACCATCAATTCAAGGTCGTGAAGACATTGTTCCTGAGCGGCAAGCCTTCTTGAACTTTCCATTGCAGTTTGACGATTGGCAAGGGCGGCATGAGTATTTGGCAAAACACTATTTAGATGCCCTCAAGCTAACAGACTATGCCATCATTAATTATGTCAAGCCGCAAACGGGTGAAAGCGTTAACTTTTATAGTGCTTATTACCAATCTCAGCGCAAAGGCGCGTCAATTCACTCGCCTAAGTCCTGTATCCCGGGAGATGGTTGGCAAATCACTCAGTTTGGTCAAGCGAGGCTTGAAAACGTGGACGTTAACGGTAAAGCTTTCGAAGTGAACAGAGCAGTTATTGAAAAAGGCGATAGCAGGCAGTTGGTCTATTATTGGTTTGATCAGCGTGGTAGAGATATTACCGATGAGTTTATGGTGAAATGGTATTTGTTTTATGATTCTATCGCTATGAATAGAACAGATGGTGCTTTGGTCAGGTTGGTGACCAATTTAGGCAAATTTGAAGATACTGCAAGTGCAGATAAGCGGTTACAGGAATTCATGCAAGATTTAGTTCCTCAGCTTCCAGCATACTTACCTGGGAAAAGCTAAACTGTTCAACACGTTGTTCAAGCTGGACTCTCATTTAACAAAGAGTCTTAGCTAGGGTTATTTTATTAAAGGAGTGATAGTGAGTAAGAAAGTTGCTTTATTGACTGGCGTCACCGGACAAGATGGTTCATATTTGGCCGAATTCTTGTTGGAAAAAGGCTATGAAGTTCATGGTATCAAGCGGCGTTCATCTTTGTTTAACACGCAACGTGTTGATCACATCTATCAAGACCCCCATATCAATAACCCAAAGTTTTATCTGCATTACGGCGATTTGACCGATAGTTCAAATTTAACCCGAATTTTAAGTGAAACCCGGCCGGATGAAGTTTATAACCTAGGTGCGATGAGCCACGTTGCCGTGTCGTTCGAATCTCCCGAATATACTGCCGATGTTGATGCAATGGGGACTTTAAGGCTTTTGGAAGCGATCCGTTTTTTAAAGATGGAAAAAACAGCGCGTTTTTATCAGGCCTCGACATCCGAGCTTTATGGCTTGGTTCAGGAAATTCCACAAAAAGAAACCACACCGTTTTACCCGCGCTCGCCTTATGCGGTTGCTAAACTCTATGCTTACTGGATAACGGTCAATTACCGGGAAGCCTACGGCATGTATGCCTGTAACGGAATTTTGTTCAACCACGAGTCACCACGCCGGGGTGAAACCTTTGTAACCCGTAAAATCACCCGAGGACTAAGTAATATCGCCATAGGCCTGGAAGATTGTCTGTACATGGGCAACATCGATTCTCTACGCGATTGGGGCCATGCCAAAGACTATGTGCGCATGCAATGGATGATGTTACAACAGGAACAAGCCGAGGATTTTGTGATTGCTACCGGCGTTCAGTATTCAGTAAGACAATTTATTGAAATGACGGCCAATGAGCTCGGCGTTACCTTGCGTTGGGAGGGCAGCGGAGTTGAAGAAAAAGGCTATGTAGAAAAAATTGAAGGCGATAAGGCGCCAAGCCTGAAACTTGGACAAAATGTTGTAGCGATTGATCCGCGCTACTTCCGCCCTGCGGAGGTTGAGACTTTGTTGGGCGATCCCGGCAAAGCCAAAGAAAAGCTGGGATGGGTTCCACAAATTACCCTGCAGGAAATGGTTAAAGAAATGGTGGCGTATGATTTAGAGGAAGCTAAAAAACACGCACTATTGAAAAACCAGGGTTTCAGTGTCGCTGTAAGCAGGGAATAAGGGTCATGATCTCGCAAGCCAGTAAAATTTATATCGCAGGACATAGAGGCATGGTGGGTTCGGCCATCGTCAGGCAATTAAGCGAGGCTGGTTTTAACCATTTAATCGTGCGCACGCATGCTGAGTTGGATTTGGTAGATCAAGCTGCCGTACGTAGTTTCATGCAGCAGGAAAAACCGGACTATGTTGTATTGGCGGCGGCCAAGGTAGGCGGGATCCACGCCAACAACGTGTATCCGGCCGAGTTTATCTACCAAAATCTGATGATGGAAGCCAATGTTGTCCACGAAGCCTGGAGCGTGGGTTGCCAAAATCTTTTGTTTTTAGGCAGTTCCTGTATTTACCCAAAATTTGCCGAGCAACCCATGGCAGAAGGGTCATTGCTGACAGGTGTTTTGGAGCCAACTAACGAACCCTACGCCATCGCAAAAATAGCCGGTATAAAATTGTGTGAATCCTATAACCGCCAATACGGAACTGACTACCGCTCCGTTATGCCGACTAACCTGTACGGAGAAAATGATAACTTTCATCTGGAAAACAGTCATGTCATACCGGCCATGATTCGAAAATTTCACGATGCCAAAACTTCAGGTTCCAACTCGGTAACTTTATGGGGTACCGGTACTGCCAGGCGTGAGTTTCTGTATGTGGATGATATGGCGGCAGCGTGTTTACATGTTATGCAATTATCTAAAGACACCTATCAAAAAGGTACCGAGCCTATGTTGTCGCATTTAAATGTCGGTACCGGCGAGGATGTCACCATTAAAGAACTGGCGGAAATGGTTCGTACCGTTGTCGGTTTTGATGGGGAAATCGTTTGGGACACTACCAAACCCGATGGCACGCCAAGAAAGCTAATGGACGTTAGTAAACTAAAAGGGTTTGGCTGGGAACCAAAAGTTAAATTACAGAATGGGCTTTCGCAAACCTACCAGTGGTTTCTTGATAACGCATCTGACGTTAAACGTCAGTAATTCAAAAAAGGCAAGCGCTCAGATATAGCGCTTGCTCTCCTTGAGAAAGAGGGTTTAGAGTTGGTTTTTTCGAATAAATCCCCCTCGATACCCCTTTTTCAAAGGGGGAGATACTATTCAGACTATTTCCGGCTCCATGCTGAACAGTTACGAAAAAAAGAGAGATTAACCTTTTTCTTGTTGAATGCGGCTGGCTAATTCTTGAACAAAGTTTTTTAAAACTTGGTCTTTTTTAAGATTGTCCAAGGCAAATTGACGGGCAATTTGATTGAATTCTCCTTTGGCTCTTGGCGGCAGCTTCGTTAATTGCTGTTGTATGGTATTTGTTAAAGCTTCGGCATTCTCAGGTTCAATGCACTCAGCAATGCCGGGAAATTTTTGGCACAACAGGCCCAATTCTGTATCCGGCTCGGCTGTGATGATACTATTGCCGCCCACAGAAAGAATACTGGTCAATTTGGAAGGCAATACCGCATCGGCGGCCCCGCGCTGAATGACCAGATGGATGTCGGCCAAAGCCATAAGAGAAGGTAAGTCTGCATAGGCTTGCAGCGGTTGAAACATCACATTATTCAATAGCAATTTTTCAGCAAACTGTTTGAGCTCGTCTAAGGCGGCCCCCGTTCCCACAATTAAAAATAGTAAGTTAGGGTTATTCTTTAATTCGTTTGCAGCGTCTAAAACAATGTCTAAACCTTGTTTTTTTCCGATGTTGCCTGAATAGAGAATTACTCTGGTTGAATCAGAGATATTCCAGCGTTTTCTAAAAATGTTTGGATCGACATAAGGTGTTAAAAAATCAGTATCCACCCAATTGGAAAAATAAAAAGCATGTCCGGCTTTTCCCATTTTTTGGTCTGCCCGCTTAACCATGCTGAAGGATATGGCTGACACAGTGTTAAACCGGCGCATCAGCCAGCGTTCAATCACGCTTCCCATACGAGCAATAAAGCCGGACTTGCCCAGCCCTAAACCCAGCATGGCATCCAGTTCAAAATCCTGGATATGTAAATGACATGGCGAGCCAGAAATTTTGCTGAATAACAAAGCACCCGGTACACAAAAAAAAGTGGGTTCTATGCAAATGACAACATCCGGCTTCCAGTGCCATTGTTTAAAAAGCACCGGAAAGCTGGAAATAGCAAAGCTTGCTAAATGCAGTAACCTGTTGATTGTTTTTGGTTTTTGAGGGACAAATAGCGGGCATCGGAAAACCTTAACCAGACCCAGTTGCTCGGTGACATATTTAAGGTTTTTATAAGGTTTCCTAATTTGCCATTCGGGATAGTAAGGCGGCGCGCAGATAGCCTGCACTTCATGGCCGTTATCTGCCAGCCATTCGCACATTTCACCGGAATATTTGCCAATGCCGGTTAATTCAGGTGCGTAATTTAGCCCATAAAATAAAATTTTCATGGTTGAAACTGACTAATTAAGTTCTAGGCCGGTTAATTGGGCAAGACGGTGGGTTTTTTCTTCGTTAGTCTTGGCTCCTTTTAATAAACGCTCAGCCTCTAGGCATTTGAGATCAACCAAACATCTATACCAAAAGCCTTGCATAAAGTGATAAGCGAAGCCTTCTGCGCCGTCTAGAAAGCCAAATCTTATAAAATAGCGGTAAATAAAATATAGCGTTGGGCGAAAAAAAACAGGTAATTGATTATAAATGTTTTGTTTAATAAAACGTTTAAGTTTGGCTTGGCTTTGCTTAGTTTCGTCAAGAGACAGATCGCGATTAAATAATTGATATTTTTGATTCAATATATCAATCATTTCCCTGCTGGCGTAGCGATTATGTTTATCAATAAACCAAGAGATAGTATTTAAATTGTCATCTACAAAATCACCGTTAAATATAACGCTGCTTCCAGAGTCTAAAACAACATGTTCATCCATCCAGCGGTTTTCGATATGTGCTGTACCTTTTTTCCAAATTCTTAATAAAACTAACGGGTAGCGTCCGCCATATTTAATCCAGCGCCCCAAGAAATAATGTTTTCGTTTTAAGTAAACCCCGTTGGTGTTACTAGGTAATTTGTCCAGTTTTAGCTGGATTTCTTCAATTAACGGGTTTTCAAGATACTCGTCCGCATCCATTCTCATGACCCACTGAGTTTTCATCGGGCAGTTATCCAAGCCCCATTGAAACTGATCGGCGTAATTTTTCCAGGATCGTTGATAAACTTTAGCGCCTAAGTTTTCTGCAATCTCAACAGTATTATCCGTAGAAAAAGAATCTATGATGAATATTTCTTCCGCAATCGGTTGTATGTTTTTTATGCAACGCTCAATGTGTAATTCTTCATTATAAGTAAGGATAATTACTGAGATTCCATTAGCCATTAACAACGCTCCTTGATCTGTCTTTGCTTTATTGCTTGGGCTGGATTGCCGGTGTAAACGTGCCAGGCGAGCAGATCCTTGAAAGTAACGGCTCGGGCGCCGAGTACGGCGCCTTCACTAACGGTTACGCCAGGTCCGATAAAGCCTTCCGCGCAAATCCAGGCATCTTTTTCAATGATTATAGGTTTGGCGAATAAGGCAAAATCCGGATCATTATAGTCATGGGAGCCAGTGCATAAGTGGGCACCTTGGGAAACTATCGCTCTTTCATACAAAATTATTTTGGCTTGAGAATAGCAAATTACGTTATCCGCTAGGCAGGCATGATCATGCATTTCCAAGTTCCATGGCGCCCAAATAATGGCTTTGGGATATATATGGCAATGTTTTCCGAGCTTAGCGCCAAAGCATCGTAAAATAAATACCCGCCAAGCATGAAAAGGCTTAGGCGTAAACCGAAATAGCAAAAAATTGGCAAATCCCCACAAAACCCGCTTCAATCTATTCTTAAAAGAAAAACTGGCGCCGTTAAGACGGCTTTTGGGAATAATCTCAAACGAATCGTTTGACATTGAAAAATCCTAAATATAAGTCAGAAGAACTTTAGTTCTTTATTGCTGCTAAATCTTTTTCAAAAATATTTAATAAATTAGCAGATGCCCGAGTAATTTCAAATCGTTGTAAAAAGCAATTTCTGGCATTTTCACGAATTTGATTTTGACTTGAAGTATCTAATTGTTGCCAGCGACTCAGTAAATCTATAGTCCCAGCTAAATTATCATCAGAAGCCAAGCCAGCATTATCCTTTATGATTTCCTGCCAGATATTAACCTTGTTACTAATTAGAACGGGAAGAGAACAAGATAGTGCTTCTGCAACAACGATACCAAAATTTTCTTGATGCGAAGGTAAAACAAATGCTTCAGCGTTAAGATAAGCACCCCATTTGATGTCACCTTTCAACATGCCGGGCCAAGTAATTTTATGGCTAATACCATATTTTTCAGCAATTTTATCAAGCTCTATCTTCCAGTCAGTTTGGTCTGGGCCAGCTATTACTAATTGGAGATCAGAGTCAGCGTTTACGGATTTGGCAAACGCTTCAATTAATAAATCAACACCTTTTTTAGGATGGATTCGGCTTAAATAGAGTAAATAAGGTTTGTTTTTTAAGTGGGGGAAGTGTTCTAAAAACAGCTGGCGTTGATCGCTAGCGTTGCCCTGGTGGCCGGAAGTGCCATAATTAACTACAGTTTCGCGGCAATGATATAAAGAAAATGTTTGCCGCGAAAGAATTTTTTCATCTTCAGACGTAAAAAAAACTCGCTTAGCATCTCGCAATACAGGATATTCTCCCCATCGCCAATATAATAATTTTTTTAAATGTTTTAATCGATATTGGTGCTTAAACCAAGGGTCAAGCATGCCGTGAGTAAAAATATAATAATTTCTATTAACTTTATTTAATACATTGCGAGCAGCAAAACTATGATATTGCCAAATGCCGTTAACCACAAAAACATCGTATTCTTGATGGTGTTTTAATAACCAGACAATAAATTTACGACTATAGCCATAGCTTCCTGTTCCAGGGCCGGCTGCGTGGACTTTAACCGGGCAGTCTTTAATATAAAGTGCATCGGGTGAATCTAAGCTTAATATTTCAACAAAATATCCATTATGATTTTTATATTTGGATAGTTGTTTGATACCTTCAATCGGCCCGCCACCTTCTG
>PERF01000050.1 GCA_002928495.1 Methylobacter sp.
AAGGCTTCTTGGGAACGGTTGAATTTTATGCTTTTACCGCGCTTTTTAATTTTTCCCGGCAGCTTGATCAACCAGCCTAAAAAACGGAAAAACATATAAAACAGACAAAAAGCAATAATCGAAGTCACCGCAAAAACAACAAACGATGTCTCTAAAGACCAATTACCGAAGCCTATTAATACATAACCTGACGAGCCATAACTCTCCAACCATTTGTTTACAGCCACCGCCGCTATTACGGCCAGTAGCGGCGGTGTCAGATAATACAATAGTTTTTTCATGGTTTATTCGGCTTGGTTGGCTGGGGATTGTTCAGGTGTCTTAGTCTCGGTGGCCGGCTGCTCCGGCGCTGCCTGCTCGGCAGGCGGCTGAGGCGCTTCGGCTTTGCTGCCGGTGGGCTCCATCGCTTTATCTGTTTCTATGCGTAATTTGGTGATGTCCCGCAGCATTTTTAATGATTGACTAATGTCGGGTAACTGGCCGCGCAACTGGTTGCCGGAAAGCTTTTTCAACTCCTGAGCAAAACTTTCCGCTTGCGCATTTTTCGCATAATTATGCTCCAACCATTGTTTTGCATCCGCAATGCCGGTTTGATACAGCATGTCGTTACGTTGAACCAGTGCAATTTTGATCATCTCCAGCCGGACTCTCAACTGTTCGCGGATAAACTGCGCTTCTTCCTCAGTCAGAATGGCTTTGATGGGTTGGTCGGTATGGCGAATCGTGACTATACCCTCAAGCTGCTCCAGAGCGGAATCAATAATTTGCTCTGCAGGCGAGGCATTTTCATCTTTGGTTTCGGCTTTAACTTCCGGCTCGGGCTTGGCAACTTCTTTACCGGCGTAAGGTAAATACAGCGCTAAGTGGTCGCACTTTTCCTGCAATGATTGCAAAACCGCATAAGTGCCGACTATATCTACTTGGGAAACGCTATTTAATGCGGCCAGATCTTTGGCGATTTGCTCACGAACTTTGAAAGCGGCCGCATCGCCGCTCTCGCGTAAACGTTGGTCGGCGGCCAGCAAGGCCTCTTTAGTGGTATTGATGTCACCGATTAAATTCAGCCTTTCATTGGCAGTATTGAGTAAATATTCGGCGTCGGCTACCAGCCAATCGCCGCGGGTTTTGCCCAATTGACGCTGCAATTGCTGAATGGAGTCGCCCAGCTGCTTTTGCGTGGTTTCCAAACGCTCGCTGTGCAGCTTGGAAAAATCCTCCAGCTTTTTGCCGTAACTATTATCTTTCCCGGCAATATTGCCTTCCAGACTTGCCAATTGAGCCTGCATTGCCGACAGCTGCGTTTGATAACCACTGATTAGTTTGCTCAGCTCTATAACCTGCATGTCGCCTTTATTTAATTCACCGCCCAAATCCGCCTGTTCTTGCCGCAAAAGCGAAAACAGATAAAAACCGGCGCCAGCCAAACTCAGGATGAGGAACAAAATAATGATGGCCACCCACATTCCGCTCTTGGGATTAGAATGCCGGGACGGTTTTTCTGCTTTTATTTGCTCCTGTTTGTCACTCAATTCGGCCACATTCTTCCCCGTTATTAACTGTTATTACCGATTTCAGAATTGCTGCATCGGCCGGACTATCGGCTACTACAATCTGTTTAAATCCCATTTCCGCCGCCAATTGTTTTAATCTGCCGCTAATCACAATCAAGGGAATAGTCAGCAACTTGGGCAATTTAGGGCTCAGCATCTCCCTTAAATTCTGTAAGGCTTCGCCACTGGTCACCGTGATAGCATGCAAACGGCTTTGCTCCATCAGCTGCAAAACCGGCCCGGTGTCCACATCGGGCTTGACCCGTTTATAGACTTCCAGATAGTCTACCTGAGCCTTTTGGGCACGCAGACCCTCCGCCAGGGTTTCCCGTCCGCCCTGACCGCGCACAATTAAAACCCGTTGTCCGGCAATTGCTTGCAGCGTAGGTGATGCCAGCAAAGCCTCGGAATCCGAACCTTCGGGCGCCAGTTCCGCAGTCAGCCCCCATGCTTGCAACCGTTTTGCAGTCGCCTTGCCGATTGCCAACAGGCGTTTTTCCCTAAATTGGTCTATTTTGCCATCATTCGCCTTTAGCGCAAAATCTACTGCATTTACGCTAATAAAAACAAGCCAGTTATACGGCTTCAAATCGGCTAAAACCGGTTTGATCAAATTCGGCTCATCCGGCCCGGTAACCGCTAAAGCCGGCAGGCAAACCGGAACGCCGCCACTCTCCGCAATCAATGCGGCCAAAGGTTTCGCCTGATGGGCCGGACGGGTCACCAAAACATGCATGCCGTTTAGCATGGCTTAGTCAAAAAGCGCCGCCAGAATTTTATCCGCGCCTTGAGTCAGCAGCTCATCGGCCATCTGGCTGCCGATTGCCACCGCCTGATCCAAAGTGCCTGAACGGCTGGCGCGGTAAATCACGCTGCCGTCGGGCATACCAACTAGTCCCTGCATGCAAAGCAAACCTTGATCGATAGTGGCATAACCGGCAATAGGCACCTGGCAACCGCCGTTCAAGCGGGCATTCATGGCGCGTTCGGCACTCACACAAATGCCGGTCTCGGTATCATGCAGTGCGTTTAATACAGTATTGATGGCTTCATCATCCACCCGACTTTCAATACCGATGGCGCCTTGGCCTATAGCGGGCAGGCTTTCATCCGGCGCTAATTGCGCGGTGATGCGCCCACCCAGTCCCAAGCGTTTAAGACCGGCCGACGCCAGAATAATGGCATCAAATTCGCCGGCATCCAGTTTGGCCAGACGCGTATTGACATTGCCGCGCAGGGACAAGATTTCAGCCTGGGGAAATTTTTCCTTGATCTGGCATTGGCGGCGCAAACTGGACGTGCCGATTCGGGCATTGGCGGGTAATTGGTTCAACGAAGCAAAGCGATTGGAGACAAACGCATCGGTAGGATCTTCACGTTTTAAAATAGCCGCCAAATGCAGGCCGTCAGGAAATTCCACCGGCACATCCTTCATCGAATGCACGGCAATATCGGCTTCGCCTTCCAGCATGCCTTGCTCCAATTCCTTGACAAACAAGCCCTTGCCGCCCACTTTAGCCAAAGGCGCATCAAGAATTTTGTCGCCGCGGGTAGTCATTTTAATCAATTTGGTGCGCACCTGTGGAAATGCCGCCGTTAACAGCCCGGCCACATGTTCGGCCTGCCAGAGCGCCAACGGACTTTTACGGGTTGCTATACGGATAATCTGCTCAGCCAAAACGCACCTTCCAGCTCAAAATTTTTATTGTAACCTTAATTACACATTGATACCCGGCTGGATTTTAGGCGGCGGTTGTTTTGATGTACCGGCGGCTTATCCTCCACTCGCCGGATTAAGGCTATAATGGCTGAATTTTTTAATTGAACGCCCCACTATGAGCTCCGTTAATTCCGAAAAACTTTCCAGCGCCCGCTTCGCGCAGGCAACCGACGCTTTTGTCGAGATTTTTACGGCTTCGGTCGATTTTGACCGGCGCATGGCGCAACAAGACATTCAAGGTTCGCTGGCCCATGCCGAAATGCTGTGCAAAATCGGTGTACTGACCGAACAAGAACTCGACGACATTGGTAACGGATTAGCTCAAATCAGCCGGGAAATCAGCGAAGGCAGCTTTACTTGGTCAGTCAAGCAGGAAGACGTGCACATGAATATCGAAGCCCGCTTGACCGAGCTGATCGGTATCGCGGGCAAAAAGCTGCACACCGGGCGTTCGCGCAACGACCAGGTCGCCACCGATATCCGCTTGTATTTGCGCCGGGAAATCGAAAACATCAGCGCTGAATTGCATCGCTTGCAAACCGCTATTGTCAATCTTGCCGATCAAGAAGCCGACACCATCATGCCCGGTTTTACCCACCTGCAAGTCGCGCAACCGGTCACCTTCGGCCACCACTTGATGGCTTGGTTTGAAATGCTCAGCCGCGACCGTGAACGTTTAGCCGACTGCAACAAACGCCTGAATGTCATGCCCTTGGGCGCCGCCGCCCTGGCCGGCACCAGTTACCCCATCGACCGGTTGATGACCGCGCAATTACTGGGTTTCAGCCGGCCGTCGGCGAATTCGCTGGACTCGGTGAGCGACCGCGATTTTGCCATTGAGTTTACCGCGGCTGCCAGCCTGGTGATGATGCACTTATCCCGGTTTTCCGAAGAATTGATTTTATGGGCCAGCGCGCAATTTGATTTCATCGATATTGCCGATGCCTTTTGCACCGGTTCTTCGATCATGCCGCAAAAGAAAAACCCGGACGTGCCCGAGCTGGTGCGCGGTAAATCGGGCCGGGTGACCGGGCATTTGGTCAGTTTACTCATGCTCATGAAAAGCCAGCCTTTGGCGTACAACAAAGACAATCAAGAAGACAAAGAGCCGCTGTTCGATACCGCCGACACCTTAATCAATTGCCTGCGCGCGTTTGCCGACATGGTGCCCAACATCACCGCCAAACGGCCAAACATGTACAACGCCGCCAAACGCGGCTTTGCCACCGCCACCGACTTGGCCGATTATTTAGTGCGCACGGGCATGGCCTTCCGCGATGCCCACGAAGTCGTTGGTTTAGCGGTCAGGCTGGGGCTGGAAAGCCAACGTGATCTGTCTGAATTATCACTGGCCGAACTTCAACGCTTCGCACCGCAAATTCAGCAAGATGTCTTCGCCGTGTTATCGCTGGAAGGCTCCGTCGCCGCCCGCAGCCACATCGGCGGCACCGCGCCCGACACGGTGAGGCTCGCCATTAAAACTGCCCGAGAACAGTTAAAACAAGCGCTCTAACGCCAGTCTTTAACGCCAGCGCCCCAATACAACTATCGACGGCACAATCCGCGCTGCAAAATTTAGGTTACCGCCAACCCAAAATCCGGCGCTTTACAGTCCGGAGCTTGGGTTGCTATTCTTCATAAAAACTGGATCAACGCAAAGCGCGTTTTGCTAAAAACGCTTTATTTTTCGGAGGAGTTATGCCGTTACCTGCCATAAAAGGTCTGTTATTCGATTTGGATGGCGTACTGTATGTTGATAACCAAGCCGTAGACGGCGCTATCGAAGCCGTGCAAAAAATCCGCGCCAGCGGCCTGCCCTGCCGGTTTGTCACCAACACCAGCACCTTATCGATAGCATCGCTGCAACAAAAACTGGCCGGCCTGGGTTTTGAAGTGGATCCCCGCGAAATCATCAGCGCCCCGCAAGCCACGTTGCTGTATTTGCAGCGCCAACCCAACCCTGTCTGCCGTTTGTTATTGGCGGATGATGTACGGCGCGATTTCGCCGGATTTAAACAATCCGACACCGATGCCAATTTTATCGTTATCGGCGATATCGGCGACGCCTGGACTTATCCTTTATTAAACCAATTATTTAAATGTTTGATGCACGGCGCCCGGCTGATCGCCATCCACAAAAACAAATTCTGGCAAACCGCCTACGGCTTGCAAATGGACATCGGCGGCTTTATCGATGCCTTGGAATACGCCAGCGGCAGCAAAGCCTTGATTATCGGCAAACCATCACCGGACTTTTTTAAGGTCGCCCTGGACGACATGGGCATAGCCGCTCATGAAGCGGCCATAATCGGCGACGATATCGATGCCGATGTCGGCGGCGGCCAACAATCCGGCTTACAAGGCATTCTGGTAAAAACCGGCAAATACCGGCAAAGCTATGCCGAAGCCTCCGCGGTAAAACCGGATTTTGTTTTGGCTTCAGTTGCCGATTTGCCTGAGTTGCTTGGCATTTAAAGGCTGGATATACTTGCCTTCCGTTGTGTTACTTGAGTTGGAAGAAAAGCCTTACAGAGTTTATTATCTAGGCTGTGGTTGTCATGGAAGAGGGAGTCATTTTTACTTCTCAGCCGGATACCGTGTTTTGCAGTAATCAATACAGTGTTTAATTTAGGTATGTCTTTTTTAACATAACCTTAGTCGCTATGCGGCAGATGAATTGGGTTATAGAACAACAGAGATCGTATTTATTACGTCAGGCATTAAATTCGAGAGCAATATGAAAAATCACTTCTCATTTATAGGTGGCAATGAAGGCGCATGGCTGGTAACGAGTAGCCACACAATAATCGGAGCTCCGCTTGAACCTGTACCAAAATTAGATATTGTAAACATGCCGGCGGCTCAGCTAGACATCCATGCCACCTGGATATTGCAGGGGTTTACCAGCAATTTGCGCTATACAGAGCGTAAAGAACTCACGCAACTTCGTGCAAAACAAGAAGGATTAAACCGCCCAAACTCGGTATGCGCCGCGTTAATTCCCATTAAAAAGTCCGAGGAATGGTGGGCATTGCCTCAAGACGAAAGAAGAGCGATTTTCGAAGAACAATCACACCACACTGAAATCGGTCTTGATTATCTTCCTGAAATCGCTCGCCAACTTCACCATTCACGAGACCTTGGAGAACCTTTCGATTTTATCACCTGGTTCGAGTTTGCACCCGAACACACCGATAAGTTTGATGCCTTGCTACTGCAATTGCGTGCTTCGAAAGAGTGGCAGTTTGTGGAGCGGGAAATTGATATCAGGCTCCAGAAAATTTAGTTTTACCTGTGATAGCGAGGTGTCCGGAAGTACGCGGTTACCTCAGTTGCTGGCATGGGGCAAAATCGATTTGCACCATATTATATAAGCTAGTCAAAAGAACGCACCACCTATTGCCGCATTTGAATGCAGAGTTACAACCCCACCCTCAAGCTTACCTATTTATCGTGAATACAATCGGTAACTTGATCAAAAAAATGAAAAACGGTGCTTCACTTGAAACTATTAACTGTTGATACGACACTTAATTTTAATACTGAGCATTTTCCAAATGACCAGCGTAAAATCAAGCTATTGTCTTAGCAGGAAATGAGATGGATTTTCATATTGAATACGAACAAGAAGAAGACGGGCGTTGGTTGGCAGAGGTTCCTGAAATTCCGGGAGTCCTTACTTATGGTGTTACCGCTAACGAAGCAATGGCCAAAGCCGAGGTATTGGTGCTTAGAACACTTGCCGAACGTATTGAAACAAGAGAAAGCCTCCCTATGCCGATCAGTATCGACTTTGTTGTTGCATGAGTCATTAGCCTTCGGCAAAAGCTAAACGCGTTCTGGCAGCACTCTTGGCTATCGGTTGGGAAGTTAAACGTCAATCCGGCTCCCATCTTACTTTATCTCGGAACGGTTGGCCTGATTTTGTGTTTGCTTTCCACGATGGTGAAGAAATTGGACCGCGCATGCTTGCTCGTATCTCTAAGCACACGGGATTAAGCCCAAGCGATTTATAAAAGCTGCGCCTCGTAAAGCCCAACAAAAACAAAGTGCCGGGTCTTGCACTCAACATTTTCTAAATGCGCGGGATAAAAAGCAAACAACTTTATCATTTGCCAACGATTCATGAATATTTAATGGTAAAAATCGTATCGTTTACTGAAAGGTAAGACTCTATTCGAATCATGTCAGCGCGGCAGATCCCTCCAAGACCGTAATGCTTATGAGCGATGAAGATACATAAAGGCCTTGAATACTCGGCCGAACTTATCAAATCCGGAGTAAGTGGAAAATATGCCTACCGTTATCGGGAGCAGACAAATGCCCCCCGATTAAAAACTTGAACCGAGTCCCCTTCAGACCCGCCTCTCGTTAAAACTGTCATTTTTGTAATATTTCTGTCATATTTCCAATTTTTGAGCATTTTTAGCTCTAGCAATGGAGAAGAGACGGCATGTTAATCGGTTTATTGTTTGTCAGCGTTTGTTTTTTAGCCTTCGCCAATGGCGCGAATGATAACTTTAAAGGCGTCGCCAGCTTATTCGGTAGCGGCATTTTAAATTATCGGTTGGCCTTGGCCTGGGCCACGGCAACAACCTTGGCAGGCTCGGTCGCTGCGTTGTTTTTGGCGCAAACGCTGTTGATTAAGTTTTCCGGCAAAGGTTTGGCGCCGGATGAATTAATCCACACCTTGCCTTTTATGATTGCGGTTGCCAGCGGCGCGGGCTTGACCGTGATTCTGGCGACACGATTTGGCTTTCCGATTTCCACTACCCATTCGCTTTTGGGCGCTATGGCCGGCAGCACTCTAGTGGCAACCGGACCTTCCTTCAACTTGGCTCCGTTGCTGGATAATTTTGTTTTGCCTTTGCTGTTAAGCCCGATTGCAGCTATTTTTTTGGCGGGTTTATTGTATTGGCTGGGACGGCGTTACCTAACCGCTCAAGCCGCAGCAGATGCGTTCTGCGTTTGTGTTGATACTGCCGGTGATGCGGATTTTGCCGGTATCGGCCCCCAAGGCATTGCCGCCGCCAAGTCTATGTCGGCTACATCAATCAATCTTGATAGCGCTAAAGTCTGCGGACAACAACAGCATAAGGTACTATTCGGCTTTAATTTAAGCCGTTTAGCCGATAGCCTGCATGTTTGCAGTGCCGGAGCCGTTTGCTTTGCGCGGGGTTTGAACGACACGCCGAAAATAGCGGCTTTGCTGCTAATGGTGCCGACTATGAGTCAACAAAACGGCATGCTGACGGTCGCCTTGGTCATGATGACCGGCGGCTTGCTCAACGCCCAGCGCGTGGCGGAAACCATGAGCCACAAAATAACCCGCATCAGCCACGGGCAAGGCCTTGCCGCCAATCTGGTTACCGCCGGTTTGGTGATCTTCGCCAGCAAGCTGGGCATGCCGGTTTCGACCACACATGTTTCGGTCGGCTCGCTGTTCGGCATCGGCTGGGTTAACCACAACGCCAATAAAAACGTGATCGCTTCGATTGCGTTATCGTGGCTGCTAACCCTGCCTTGCGCGGCAGCTTGTGCGGCGGGGATTTATTATTTCGCCGCCAATTGAGAATGAGCCAGCTTAGGTTTTGTTATCTCGGCTGAAAGCTTAGCATTGCGTTTCTGCCGCCAGCGTAAAAATCCGGTGATCATCAAGATTGCCGGCATAAAACCGCTGATAAACACAATCAGCCGCCCCGGCAAACCCAAGACTTCACCGTTGTGCAAAGGATGCAGCAGGTTGATAAATGCATCGCCCCAACTTTGCTCTTTGGGATTACGAACGGACAGCGTTTTACCGCTGTATTGGTCCACCCAAACCATGGTTTTGGGAAAGCGCTGACTGGGCTCGCCGTCTTGGTAGAGCATAATCCGGTAGCTGGCTTCGGCATCTTTGGGGGTTTCCAGCCAACGTAGCGCGGCCTTGGGAAATTGGTACAAGGCTGCCTGTACCGCCTGATCCAGGCTGATGCGTTGCGACCCGGGCACTGGTGAAGACAGATTAGCCGACGGCTGGTAAAACGGGGATACACGGTTGATGATGGGATTAAACACCTCGGGCATTGCCAGCACCGCACCGCTAATCAGCAATAATAACAGCACTAAAAACCCGTAAACGCCGTTAATCTTATGCACATCGTAAATAAAACGGGTTGAACTGGCCTTGGCTTTAAAGGTAAGCGCATTTTTGAATTTGCCGGTTTTGGGCCACCATATGTAAAGCCCGGTAACTAGCGACACAACTAACACTAAGCCCATTATGCCCATGATGGTTTTGCCGGTTTTATCGAGCAGTAATGAATAATGCAAGTCGTAAATCCAGGTCATTAAATACTCGCCCCAGAACCGGCTGCTAACCACCTCCGCAGTGTAGGGATTAACCCAGACCATCAAAGGTGCAAACTGTAAGTGCTGTTTTTCATCGGGCCGGTAGTAACGCGCCATGAGCATGGCTTGCGGATGCCTTGGCAGCTCCAGCCGCCAAGCGCCGGGTCTTTGCGGCTGGCTGGTTTTGATGGCTTGATACAACGCTTCATACGATTGCAACGGCTGTTTGGCCTGTTCCGGACTGATTTTAAGACTGGGATTGACGATTTCGTCCAATTCGATATAAAAAACCAGCACGCTACCGGTTAAGCCGGCCACGGTAAAAACCAGCCCGGCACTCAAACCCAGGTATAAATGGCAGGCCAGCCAAAACCGGCGCCAGCGCTGTTTGTCTAAGACGGATTGAATGCGGACCGGCATAGTGCACCTATAAATCAAATTTTAGGCTGGCCGCGCCGTAAAAAGCGATGCCGTCGCCCGGTGAATGCAACGTTTGGGTACCGTCAAACCAGGCGTATTCCCAAAAAGTGTCGGTCAGGTTTCTGGCCTGAAGTTGCACATTGATTTGCTTGGTTACTTGGTAGTCCAAGTTTAAGTTGAGTAGTGCATGTTCTCCGAAACGGCCGGTTGAGTTGGTTTGTTCCAGGAAGTAATCGCCTTGCCCGGTAGTCCAAAGCGAGGCTTTAAATTTAGGCGTTACCCGGTAATCCACACCGCCGGAAAAAACGTAATTAGGCACGTGATCGACTTCATTGCCGACTCTTACGCCGGCGGTTCCAGGCACTTTAATGACGGCTTCCTGCAAGGAAAACGAGCCCCACAAATCCACGGTTTCAAACGGATTGACTTTAAATTGTATATCCACCCCTTGACGGTCAGTGGCGCCAACGTTGATGGAATCGTTGTTGGGATTGTTTAAATCCCGGCCCACCTCACCGGAGGCCACTTGCTGCCAATACGCAATCCGGCTTTCCAGCCAATCCGTTGGCGCCAGTTTAAGACCGACTTCCCAGCCCTCATTGATGGAGGGACTTAAATCCGTCACTCTAGGCGGGATTAAAAACGATGCCGCACCGACGCCGACCTGAAACGTTCTGCCCCAGTTGCCGTAGAGACTGTAGCCGTCAACCGGGGTGATCACCGCACCGAATTTCGGCTGCCAGATCGTGTCGTAGTCGTTGATATCGGCTCGGGTATTGTTTAAGCGGTTGCGGAAATCGCCTTCAATCTGATCGACCCGCACGCCCGGTGTCAATCTTAGCCAACGGTTAGGCTGGATAACAGCTTGCAGATAGCCGCCGTAATTTTGGAAACTGAAAATCTGGTCGCGGGTTTGGCTGGTTCTAAACTGATTGCGGGTTAAAAAACGAGCGCTTTTGTTATCCTGTTGCTGGACATCGAGCCCGCCTTCCACTGAAAAATCTTCCAGTCCGTTAATCTGTGGCCGGTAAGTTAAACTGATAATACCGCCGTATTGGACTTCTTCGGTAATGCGTTCTTGCTGGGAGACATTGGCGCTGAATGTCACAAAGCGTTTGTCGTCATAGGTATTGATGTAGCCGCGGGTAGACCAAAACAAATCGTCGCGTAGATTGACATCCAAATGCGTGCTAACCTGGCCCAACTGACGGTTGCCCTGGTCGGTAGCGTTGAACGCATTACTGGCTGTCGGCGTTGCTCTGGACTGACTTAACGATAAATAACCGGGCTCAAGCGCGTCTTGCTCGCTCCAGCGCGCGCTTAAGCCGACCCGGTATTTTTCGCTGTCCGGAGTATAAAACCATTTGCCGGAAAAGCTTTTTTTGTCGGAATCGCTGTGGTCGCGGAAACCGCTGGTCTCACGGTAGCCGACGGCATAGTTTTGCGATAACCCGCTAGTCTCGTAGCCGGCACCGGCCTGTACGTCCAAACTGTCAAAACTGCCGTAGCTCAAGCGGGAATTAGCATAGTTGCCGCCGGTTTGGGTGAGCACGTTGGCGCTGCCGGCAATGGCATGCAGGCCGTAACGGGCATCGTTAGTACCGCGTACGACTTCGATTGAATCAATATCCTGGCTAAACAAAGACTCCAAAAACGGCATATTGCCGTCATTGGTGTTACTGGGAATACCGTCAATCAACAGTTTTACCGCATTGATATTGCCTTCGCCATTAAAACCCCGAAACGATAATTTGCCGGACGTTGTGCCCTGATTAAATTGGGTAATCTGCACACCCGGCAAACGGCGGAACAGTTCATGGGCGTTTTGTACGTTTTGATCCTGAATTTTATCGGCGTGCAAAACGTCGACCGAAGTCAAAATATCCCGGCTGCCCAAAGCGCCGGCAACCGTATCGGCGTTGACAGTGATGGCGCCCAGCTCAAAAACGGAATTTTCCTTCTTGTCTTCTTTGGCTTTTTTCCGGCTTGAAGCCGCTTCTTCCGGCTCATTGTCGGCAGCTTCAGACAGCGGCGCCAGCAGCAACGGCCATGCCATCAATAAAATCACCACCCTTTTTAGTTTTTCCGGAAAATGGCTTGATTTTGCCGGATTGTGGTTATGCGTTTTCATTTTATCTCCACGTTTTTTATAGTTGTTTCTGCCCGCTGTGGTTGGCATTAACACTGCTTAAGCAACAATAAAGCCAGCACGAAACTATAAAAAAACCTAACCATTTTATTAACTTAGCTTTTTATGTAAAAACAAGAAAAATTAAATTAAGGTATTTCACGCAGTCAACTGTGTGAAATTCCTTAATTTAGCAAAGCCGCTTGAGTTTTTAAGGCCGGGGACTAGGCTTAAAGCAGGTTTCTTTTAATCCAGTGCGTTATGGCCAAAAATCCAAAACTGAATGCCGGCCAATCGGCTCAATTATTTGCCCAGCTTTACCGGCTGGAATCGGCGGGCTTACCGGCTGTTCAGGCCTTTGATGCTTTGCTTGCAGTTAACGGCCCGCTGCAAAAACCGCTGATGGCGTTAAACCGGCAGCTTAAATCCGGCCGGCCTATCGCCGATGCGGGCTTCAGGGCTGGCTTATTCGACGGCACTCAACGCGCGCTGATTGACGCGGCCGAAGCCAGCGGTCAACTGGCCCATGTTTACCAACAGTTGGCGCAGTATTACGCCAGCCGTGACAGCAGGCTGAAAAAAATCAAATCCCGGTTGTTTTTACCCGCCGCCATGCTGGTGATGGCCTTTTTTGTTCAGCCTATTCCTGCCTTGGTCGCCCAAGACATTACGCCGGCAGATTACTTGGGATTAAGCCTGGGCCGGCTGATAACGCTGTTTTTAAGTTTGTTGTTGCTCGTTAAGCTGCCGGCAATTTTGCAAAGTTTGGGTCTGCTTAGCGTTTGGCACCGCCTGCAACTTCGCATCCCCAGTGTGGCCAAGTGGCTGATCCGGCGGCAGATCAACGAGTTTTTCAGGTTGCTGGGTATGATGCTGGAAAGCGGACTTGCCTTTAGCGAGGCTTTGCCCAAAGCCGTGGCCGCCATCCCCAACAGGTGTTTGCGTAACCGCTTCAAGCCTGCCTTAGCTGCGGCGGGCAGCGGTCAAAGTGTCTGTGACGTTTTAAACCTGACCGGGTTGATAAATCCGGGTCTGTTGAACATTGTCCATAACAGCGAGCACAGCGGAAAATTAGGCACCGGTGTGTTGCATTTCAGCAATCTGGAAGCGGAAAACATCAATCTTAACGATGAAGCCTTGGCGCAATGGCTGCCGAGAATGGCTTATGCCGCCGTGGCTTTCTGGATGGCGTATTCAATTTTGACCAGCCGGATCGGCACGGTAATACCCGATACGCTTTAAAATAGTCTGCCTGCAAATTTCTGTCTGCTTGGGCAGGTGCAATAAGGCTTGAAGTCCAGGCAAAGCCAGTTGCATCCTGGCAGGCCCGGACTGGTTTTCGAATGCTGGGATAGTTTCTGAGGGTTGCCTGTGCCGCCCGGAAAACAGTGAACTTATAGACCCTGTTCTCCGCACGGCACAGACCGGTTAACTCAAATTAACCCGCGCGTTATTTTTCGTTGGTTCGATAAACCACAAAGGCGACAAAAGCAATGGTTAAAATATAAACTGCCGCAGACAGCATAGACGATCCTCTTTTTCTTTATAATTGATATTTTCCAAACGGATTGAATAACAGCCGTTGGAAATTCCATCATATCAGGTTTGCCTGAAAAACTAACCGGTTACCATTTACAGCCGGTGTAGCGGGAGATTTTATGGACAGTTACCACAAAAGCAAAAAAGCCAGACGGATAATTTCGGTTGTTTACCTATTGTTTCTGGCCTTTATCATGACCGGCACGTATTTATCCGATCAGGAAAAAGCCAAGGCTCGGCCACCCCAGCAATCCGCCGTAGTTGCCGCGCCTGTCCCGGTTGAATCGGAAACGCCGCAGGTAAATTCTTCACCTTAACCGGCAACAGCATCCTTGCTGTAACCGGTTTTGGATAAAAAATTAATCGTCGTCCCTGTCGTAGCGGTCATCACGGTCGAAATCATCGTCGTCTTTGCCGCCGCGGCCGTTGCGGCCAAAGGTAAACAAGCTGGTCAGATTGCCAATAGCGGGCTGGTTAACCGGCAGATAGCGGTTACGGCCTTGCAACGGATTGGGCAGGTTGTCGCGGCTGCGTTTGGACAGCGGTGGTACACCCCAGTTGTACTCGATGAATTTCAAAATTGAGACATGGTCATGGTAAACATGGTCCACGTGGCCTTTTTTGGCAAACGGCGAAATCACCAGGAACGGAATGCGCGGGCCGTCACCGAAAAAATCCAGGTTTTGAATCCTGCCACTATCGAAATAACCGCCGCCTTCGTCGGTTGTCACAATAATCGCGGTATTGGCCCATAATGCCGGTTTGGCCTGCACGGCTTTAACCAGCTCATCGATGAACAACTCATAACGTACCGGTGCGGAAAAACCAGGGTGTCCACTGACCAAATTTTTAGGCACAACAAACGACACCGCCGGCAACGTTTCGTTGCTAACATCGCTCAAGAAGCTTTCCATGCCTTTCAAATGCTCACGCAGGCTAGGCGTGTTGACTACAGTGGCGGAGGCATTGTGCGGGTCGCCGATACTGTTGTAAACCACGGTGCGCGTGCTAGAAAAGGTTTGCGCATTAACCAGCTCGGTGCGGGTGGGCTCGGGAATTGCTGCCGGAATTTGCGAATCGACTAATGATCTGACCAACGGATATAGCTCGTCGTTAACGATATCGCCATTATCGCGGCCGGCGCTGTACCAACGCCAGCTGACATTTTTGGCTGATAGCGCTTCACCGATAGTCGGCACCGTTTGCGGCGGAAAGACAAATTGATCGGGACCTAAGGCTTTTAATGAGCCATCGACGTTATAAGGGATTTCGTAATTGTTAACCAAGTAATAGGCGTTTTTCACGCAATTGCTGGCGCGGCGTTTATCCCGCAAGATTTCCAGAATACCTTTAACACCGGGTTGGCGGGCGTCCGAACAATTCACATACGAACCGCCGGAGAAACCGTCTTGCGTATAAAAATTTTCCGTGCCGGCCAATGGATTCGGATTTTCAATCTGATTAACCGGCGGCACAGCCAATACACCGCCGTTGTTGAAAACAGGCAGATCACCGCCGGTGGCGATGGCAAAAAAGTTAGCGCCGGTGCCGCCCATAATCGATTGATGAAAGTTATCGCTTGACGCGAACTCATCGGCATATCGTTTAAAAATCGGCGCATCGCCTTGCGACATATTAAAAAACCCCATTAACTCGCCGCCTTGCTGTGGATCGCTGGGAGTGGGGCTGTCCGGGCCGTTGTCGCCGCCATTACCGGTAGTGGTTGCCACCCAGGTAAACAAGCTGCGGTCGCGGTTAGTACCGCCGGTTTGCTGCCACATCTGGAAAAAACGGTGCACCGGGTCGCCGGTGGCAGAAAATTCCGAACCGTAGGGCACGAATTGGGTGATTTGAAACGAGCCATTAGGTAAATCGGCAGGAAATCTGGCATCCGGCGTACCACCCAAAAATTGGAAAGTTTGCGGGTCCAAAATACCAATCTGCAAAGGCTGGGGCAAAGACGGAAGCGCTTCGCCACGTTTAGGTCTAGGGTCGTATTTATCGGTTTTATTGATACCTTGGCGCTGCAGGCTTAACGCAAAATTAGGCCCCGGTGTGCCGTCGGCATTAATAATACCTTGCGATAACAAGTTTCTGATTCTTTGCCCTTTGGACGGCTGATAAGCGCCGAACAAGGTATCGAACGACACATTCTCACCCACCACCACAATCACATGCTTGATCGGCGTTGCCGTGTCTTCGGCCCGCACTGCCCCGCTACCGGTAACCGCCGCCATGGCGACAGCCAAAGCGGTATACTTGAATACGTGTTTAGCTTTCATTGTTATGTCCTCAGTTAATAAAGGCTGCTTTTTTGTCGGTTGCAATAAAGCCCGCTGCAACGGCTGGACAGCATGCCATCTTTATGTGAATTAACGATGACACGGCATGAAAAGTCTGTGGATTCGACCTAAATGGCGGATAGCCTAGTATTTGAATTAAGGATGACCAAAGACTAAACGGGTTTTCAGGGCTGGCGATTAATAGAAATTTTGCGTCGGAATGGATAACCACTAGCTTTGTCTACCGGATAACTCTTCAAATAAATTACGATAATTTTCAACCATAACTTTCAAGGTGAAAGCCTGCTCAATTTTGGCCCGATTATATTCTCCCATGAGCCGGCGCAAGCTAAGGCTATCGGCCAGTTGGTTAATTTTTTCGGCAAAATAATCCACATCACCCATTGGACATAAAAATCCGCCTCGGCCTTCGTCTATGAGCTCGGGCAATGCCGAGCAATCAGTTGCAACAACAGGCAGGCCGCAAGCCATAGCTTCTGCGACCGATAAGCCAAACCCCTCTCTAACGGTAGGAAACAGCAACAGATCCATTTGGTTATAAATCTCAGGCATATCCTGATGCCGGATACTACCAAGGGATTGCAGCTTATCGCTGAGTTTAAAAGCGTTGTTATTACGCAAACCCACGGTATAAAAAATCCGGACATTTGGGTTTAACCGTTCGGCAATGGCATTTAACCATTGCGCGCCTTTTCTTAAAGTTAAGTTGCCGCTGAATAACACTTTAACCGGCTGCCCGGTTGTAGCTTGCGGTCGGTTTGGGTAAAAGCGGTTTTCATCGACGCCGTTATAGATCACCTGGATATTTTCCAATCCCAACTCCTGCTTTGCTAAATTAGCAGTAAACCGGCTAACGGCTGTGATTACGTTAGCTTTTCTGACGGCCTGGCGGGTAAACCAGCGTAAATCGGTTTGGTAATGAATGGTTTGCAACCGGCTGCTGTAAGCTTTCATAAACGCATCGAGCACGAAGTTATGAAAGGTTAACACCATGGGGACGCCAGCCCTGGCATGGAACCAGGCATAATCCGGTGTGGTATGGATTAAATCGGCTCTATTGTGTCGACCAATGCCGAACAGTAACGGCGGAAATAAAGTCTTTAATGGATGATAAGGGAAAACGCGGTAGTCGTTTAGTTGCTGCTCCAGGATTTTGTGGACAACAAAAGCGCCGTTGCCGGTTGCCATCGGGCTGATAATCATGCCAGGCAGGTCATCAACTTGCGGTAAGGTAAATACAGCCACCAGTAAAGTCTATAAAGCACGCGCAAAAAACCATGGCTGTTTTTTTCATGCACCCGCCTTTCCTCCATAAAACGCTGTTTTAATGAAGGCCAGCCGGTTTGCGAGCTAACGCCGGTATCGCGCATGACCGAAATGACTTGATCAATTTTTTTTACCTTAAACCCAGCCCGGTAAGCACGCAGAAAAAAATCATAATCCATGGCAATTTTAAAGCCGGTATCAAATCCACCGATTCGTTCAAAAACCCGGCGGTGGCAAAACGCCGCCTGGTGGTAAACACCGGTTTTAAAATTCATCCAGAAATTAAAACCCCTTGGTGTTAACCGTTTTAAATTCCGCCCGAAAATTATGTTGCCGATGAAGATGTCTTCGCCATTTGCTTTTTGCATTACTTTTTCAATTATCCGGTTATCAACCAAGTAATCGTCGGCATGGATAAACACTATGTACTCGCCCTGGGCATGGTTTAAAGCTTTGTTCATGGCATCGGCAATACCCTTGTCCGGCTCGCTTTGCCAATAACTTATCGAAGCCTGATATGTTTGGATGATTTCAACGCTGCCATCGGTTGAGCCGCCGTCTATCACGATATATTCAATAGCCGGATAACTCTGGTTGATGACGCTGTGGATGGTTTGTTCTAAAT